>NZ_VFIV01000020.1 GCF_019425495.1 Coxiella endosymbiont of Ornithodoros amblus | reverse complement strand
ACTTCGGCTGTGAAAGCCCTCGATTCTTTGTCTGTCAGTAGACGGCCCACGCACGGGAACGACGGACATCTTTTCAACCACTTGATATTCCCTCTTTACTTCGCCCCCTTAAGTTGAGCTCTAGGCACACGCCTAAGGTGCCTTAAAAAAATGGACTCATCTTTCTTGACCTTAAGGGTCGCGGCATTATCCTTTCGAAGTACCATAATAACTTTAGCTCTTCTATTTAAATAGTTTAATTTAAACTGAAGGAAAGTCCGCGATGGATATATATTAGTACAATCGATATTGCAAATGAAAGTGCATTAAAACCCCTCGTGAGAATTGACGACACGATCTTAAAGATTAGATATAATGTCCGACTTAAATCGGAGGATGCACGATGGCTTTATTGAAATCTCGAGATATTGACAAAATCGCAAATTTATCCAAGCTTATTATTCCCAAAAATGAAAACGACACCTTACTGGAATCGCTCAACAAAACCTTTGATCTAGTGATCAAAATGGATAAAGTTGATACGTCCGCGGTAGAACCCCTCGCCCACCCTTACAATAAAACGCAGCCCTTACGTGAGGACCACGTGACGGAATCCAACCAGCGCGACTTATTTCAAAAAAGCGCATCTCAAGTTGAAGCCGGCCTTTATATGGTTCCTGTCGTTATTGACAATGAAGGATAAAAAATGCATCAAAAAACAATTGCTGAATTAAAGCAGGATTTGCGTGATAAAACGATATCCAGTGTCGAACTGACCCAGCATTTTCTCGATCGAATTAAAACAATCAATCCCAAACTCAACAGCTTTATTACTATTACGGAAGAATACGGATTAACACAAGCAAAAGCCGCCGATGCGCGCTTAGCGAAAGGTGAGGCTACTTCTTTAACTGGCATTCCCATCGCTCAAAAAGATATTTTCTGCACCAAAGGCATCAAAACCAGTTGCGGGTCAAAGATGCTGGATAATTTTATCGCCCCTTACGACGCCACTGTGGTAGAACAGCTAAACAAAGTAGGGGCCATTTTAATTGGTAAAACCAATATGGATGAATTCGCCATGGGTTCTTCCAACGAAAACAGCTACTTTGGCACTGTCAAAAATCCGTGGTGCCTGGAACGCGTTCCCGGTGGGTCTTCCGGCGGCTCAGCGGCGGCGGTTGCAGCACGTCTTGTACCTGGGGCCACGGGGACAGATACGGGCGGCTCTATTCGTCAACCCGCAGCGTTATGCGGTATTACAGGATTAAAACCCACCTATGGCCGAGTTTCTCGTTATGGCATAATCGCTTTTGCTTCGAGCTTAGACCAAGCTGGGCCGATGGCGAAAACGGCTGAAGATGCTGCATTGTTATTGAATGCCCTAGCCGGGCACGATGCAAAAGATTCCACTAGTATTAATAAAAGCGTTCCCGATTACACCGCAACGTTAACCACTTCGTTAGAAGGCTTAAAAGTCGGTTTGCCTAAAGAATATTTTGATGAAGGGTTAAATCCATCCATTGCTGAATCGATAGAAACCGTCAAAAAAATCCTGGAAAAAATGGGTGCCACATTTATTGAGATTCAGTTACCCTACACCGATTTTGCAGCCCCGGTTTATTACGTATTAGCACCAGCCGAATGTTCATCCAATCTCGCGCGTTATGACGGCCTCCGCTATGGTTATCGTTGCGACAAGCCCGTTGATCTCGATGAACTTTACAAACGATCACGGACTGAGGGCTTTGGTTCGGAAGTCAAACGGCGAATTATGATCGGGACCTACGTACTTTCAGCCGGCTACTACGGCGCTTATTATTTGAAAGCCCAAAAAATTCGCCGATTAATTCGCGATGATTTTATAAAAGCGTTTGAAACGGTGGATGTGATCTTAACCCCAGCGACACCCACAACCGCTTTTAAATTAAATGAAAAAATAGCAGATCCTGTTGCTATGTATCTTTCCGATGTTTATACCATTGCCGTTAATTTAGCAGGGCTTCCCGCGATCGCTTTCCCCGCCGGGTTTATGAATCAGTTGCCGATCGGAGCGCAATTAATAGGGAATTATTTTGAAGAAGCCCGTTTATTAAATATTACACACCGCTATCAACAAGAAACTGATTGGCACAAAAATCACCCAAATTGAGGTAGAAAAATGGAATGGGAACCCGTTATCGGACTTGAAGTGCATGTTCAATTGCGAACGCAATCGAAAATTTTTTCTGGCGCTGCCACCGTTTACGGCGCCGAACCGAATACCCAAGCCTGTGCCATTGATTTGGGTTTACCTGGCGTTTTACCCGTATTAAATAAAGAAGTCATAAAACTAGCTGTTTGTTTCGGTCTCAGTGTAGATGCTTCTATTCCCCCTTGCTCGATTTTTGCGCGTAAAAATTATTTCTATCCGGATCTACCAAAAGGCTATCAAATTAGTCAATATAATTTCCCAATTGTACAAAACGGTCACCTCGATATTGAAAATGAGGATGGAACGACCAAACGTATCAGCATTACCCGCGCGCATTTAGAAGAAGACACCGGAAAATCTTTTCACGAAGGAATGCAAGGCTATTCCGGTATTGATTTCAATCGGGCGGGGACACCACTTCTCGAAATCGTTTCTGAGCCAGACATCCGCTCAGCCCAAGAAGCCGTCGCCTATTTGAAAGCATTGCATTCCCTGGTTCGTTATATCGGCATAAGCGATGCAAATATGCAAGAAGGTGCTTTTCGTTGCGATGTTAATATTTCCTTGCGACCAAAGGGTGAAGAAAAATTCGGCACGCGCGCTGAAATTAAAAACGTGAATTCATTTCGCTTTGTGGAGCACGCTATTTTATTTGAAATTAACCGTCAGAAAGAAATACTCGAAAACGGCGGGACTATTATTCAAGAAACTCGTTTATACGATGCCGTCCAAGACCAAACACGCTCAATGCGAACGAAAGAGGAGGCGCATGATTATCGCTATTTTCCTGATCCAGATTTACTACCGGTGGAAATTAGCCCCAAATTTGTTGAAGCCATCAAAAACCAATTACCCGAACTCCCTTGGAAAAAACGCAAGCGCTTTGCAGCTGGTTATCAACTAAGTAACTATGACGTTAAATTACTGACTACTCAAATCGAAATAGCCAATTATTTTGAAACTATCTTAAAAATAGATAAGACCATTCCACCCAAGCTAGCCGCTAATTGGATTAATGGGGATTTGACGGCAGCATTAAATAAAAATAATCTATCTATCACCCAAAGCCCTATCAACGCTGAACAATTAGCGAGCCTTCTGCACCGTATCGCCGATAACACTTTATCCGGGAGTATGGGAAAACAAGTATTTGAAGCTATGTGGGGTGGAGAAGGTAATGCGGACACCATTATTGAACGATATGGACTCAAGCAAATTACGGATACTAAAGCACTCGAAAAAATCATCGACGAGATTATCGAAAACAATCCTACCCAAGTTGAACAATACCGCAACGGCAAGGACAAACTGATCGCCTTCTTTATCGGTCAAGTAATGAAAGCCACCAAAGGCAAAGCCAATCCGCAACAGGTAAACGAATTATTCAAAAATAAATTATAACGTAGCCTGTATGAAGCGGAATACCGGAATCTAATAGCATTATCCCTCGTATTCCGCTTCGCTTCATACAGGCTACTCTAATTTTCTTTTCATTACCTTTAATGGCGTGTGTTTTTATTTTCGGATGTTTTTTCACTTCTGCACTAATTAACTTCGCTATTGTCTCACAACATTCCTTTCGCGCCAAAATCACGCCAAAGCATTTCGATGAATCTTGAAGGAATAGTGACATTAAAAAATTTATGGCTAACTCACTTTTCTCAGCATTTACTGAAAGCGCGGGCAACAGAGTAATTCCAGCACCCGCCGTAACTAAATGACGTAATGTTTCAAGGCTGCTTGCTTTAAATCCCATTTCAGTTTTCGCTGCGGTCATGCTGCACGCTTCCAGACGCTTTTCTTTTTAGTCATTGGATGATGCTTAGGTAAAGCCACGTAAAATGGTTCACAGAATAATTCATGAACCACGAGATGTGGGACAGAAACCGGGAGCGCCAAAATCACAGCGTCCAATCTCCCTGCTGAAGTTCGTGAAGAGTGTTTTCAGTTTTGTTTTCGTAAACGACCAAGTTTAATTTGGGCAGTCGTGTTTTAAAAATCTCCAAGATAATAGGCAATAAATAAGGACCGAGAGTTGGGATGATGCCTAGGCGGAAAACACCCGCAAAAGGATCTCGCGCGTTTTGTGCTAAGTCTTTTAATTTTTCGACTTCTTGCAAAATAACGCGGACTTAGGCCTCAATAACTTGGCCGATCGCTGTAATTAAAACGCGTTTATTATTACGCTCAAATAGCCTCACCCCCCCCAACTCTTCTTCCAACTTTTATAGAAGAAAATCATGATAAAAATCGGCGAACAATTTCCTTCATTTTCATTAAAGGCTATAATCAGCAATGATGTTAACAATGCCTTTACCGAAATCAACGAAAAAAGCTATCCGAACAAATGACTCGTCCTCTTCTTCTGGCCTAAGGAGTTTACCTTTGTATGTCCGGCAAAAATTGCTGAATTTGGGCGACTGAATGGCGAATTTTCCGAATTTGTCAATTTAGCTTGGTGGCGAGAAAAAAGAACTGAGCCACTTACTGTCCTCATGCTGTTCAACATCCGACGTGACTTGTCAGAATGCCTCGGTATTTTGAACGAAAAAGAAGGCGTAGCGAAACGTGCCACCTTTATCGTTGATCCTAACCAAACGTGCGTTTTGTAATGCTGAACGATCTCAACGGGCCGCAATCCCAAGAGGTTTTGCCGTTCTTAATGCTTTACAAACCGATGAACTGTGCATCTGCAAATGGAAAGCAAGGCGAAGAAACAATTAAGGAAAATTCAGCGTCTATTGCAATGCTTAAAAAAGCGGAATTTGCTCATGAAGGAAGTCTGAAAAATTATCGTTACTATAACGGCCGATCCCACGACATTGAGATGTTCGCCATTACTCCAAAAGTGAGCTCTAATCAGAAGCTAGAAAAGACTTTGGAAAGGATGAAAACTTTTTAAACCTTGACTTATGAGCCTTCAGTGGCAAGAAGATACGATATTAATCACTCACTTTCTTTTCGAAAATTTTTAAAATATCAATTGGCATGGGAAATACGATCGTTGATGTTTTGTCGCTCGCTAGATCCATTAAGGTTTGCATATAACGCAATTGTAACGACTGGGGCTGTTTTGCCAGAATTTCAGCAGCTTCTTTTAAGCGTTGGGCAGCTTGAAATTCGCCCTCTGCGTTAATCACTTTTGCCCGTCGTTCCCGTTCAGCCTCAGCTTGGCGGGCGATGGCGCGAACCATGCTTTCTTCCAAATCGACATGTTTAATTTCGACGTTGGCGACTTTAATACCCCACGCGTCTGTTTCCGCATCTAAAATTTCTTGAATATCTTTGTTTAACTTCTCTCGTTCGGCCAGCATTTCATCGAGTTCATGTTGACCCAATACGGAACGCAATGTGGTTTGCGCCAATTGACTCGTTGCTTCGTAATAATCCTCAACCTGAATAATCGCGTGCTCGGGATCAATCACCCGAAAATAAACAACCGCGCTAACCCGCACGGAAACATTATCGCGGGAAATAACATCTTGACTAGGCACATCCATCACAATCGTTCGCAAATGCGTGCGAACAATTTGTTGGATAATCGGCACGACGATGATTAAGCCGGGACCCTTCACTTTCCAAAAACGACCTAAAGTGAAAATAACACCCCGCTCGTACTCTTTCAGAATATGGATAGCAGAAAACAATAACAGTAAAACAAATACCACTATTACAATCAGAAGAATCATCATTTTTTCTCCACGAGTTTGACCACACAAAATAATCCTTTGAGTCATTCAACGAAGACTTCATCGCCATCTTGAAGGGGAACGTCACTTACATTGCCAACGCTCGCCCGATACACACCCACATGCGTTTATCGCTGACATTGACAACACCAACACCGTGCTTTCCAATCACCGCTTCTTGAGCACTCACAATCGGTCGCGCCTGCGAACGAAACACCATACTTAAAACTAGTAAAAAAAAGGCTATGGTGACAATAGCAACAGCGATAATTAAATACATAGGAATTCCAAAGCCAATTGTATCTGTTCTCATTAGCACAATAGAACTAATAATAAATGCAACACCGCCGCCAATACCCAACATGTCAAAACTTGGCATGAAAACTTGCGCAACAATGAAAACTAATGCTAATAAAAAAATCAACGCTAACAATAAAACCAGGATTAATAAATTCAAAAAAATTCCATAAAACCGATCATCAATAAATATAGGCATAGGCGATGCTAGGGTCCGTAATCACGCTTAATTAAAGCGCGTTTTCCAACTGGGTTCTACTTTTTGTATTTCCAGATTGGCAGTGTTTACAGTTTGAATTTCGCCGCGCAGACTAATTTTCATGCCATTCACTTGTTCTAGTAAATTAGGGACATTCCACGCAATAATCATGAATTACCTTAATGTTATACGCTTCTTTCTGCGGGAAGTCGATTCTTCAACCTATCAGGCATACAAGCCCTTCCTGTCTTTTGATCGACGCAAGCCACAGAGTCAATAAATCGTCTTTCGATTCTATGATTGCGACAGCAATACTAATTTCGAATTTATCATTCCCGCGAAGGTGGGGATGATGAAAACTAAAATTGAACAAAGTATATTTTAACTAAATTGGGTAAAATAACTATACTATCCTATAGTATACTATACTTTATTTTAGGTGCTGAACCTCAATACTCAACCCCCATTCCTCACACTTTGCCGCAAATCCTTCGCAAATACAATAACCCACCACAGCAATTAATTTATCGTCTAAATAAATTAAAGGAACGCGGTCGCGTTGCCATACTAGGATTTCCCATTCTTGCATTAATTTTTTTAAGGTGTGAGTTTCTTTGCGTCCAGCGGGTTGGCATTGTTCGCCACCTTTGCGAAAACGCACCGTGATTTTCGAAGTATCAAGCGTCGTTTTAATTCCCACTCCCTTTTTCTTCTCTGCTATTAATGTGCCTAAATCACCGGAAAGGGGTAAAGAGCAGCTAAAATCCCACGAAATAAGGTGAGCGGGATTATGTGGAGATAAAGCGCTTGATAAATAAAGTTTCCCTCCATGACGACGAATTTCAATCGTATTGTAAGAAAATACTGGATTGGCATCATGAGCCGCTAATAACACGTCGTTTCGGATTTGCTCCAATTGTTTTGTTTGCGGAAGTTGAAATCCATGAAGATAAATCCAACGGCGTAGGACATTGCGTTGGCGTTCGGGTGTTAATTGTAAAAGCGGCAGAATTTCCAATTCATTGTCTTTCTGAATTGGTTTCAGGTCACTTTCGGCTAATTGATCTAATAATAATGCCGCTTCGGCGCAATGATTGGCTGATCGTGAAATAACTGCAAAAACTTCTGGCCAGCGGCGACGTAAAATGGGCAGCATTTTATGACGTAAATAATTGCGGTTAAAGCGTAACTCCAGGTTTGTATCATCTTCAACCCAATGCAAATTATTTTTTTCAGCGTATTTTTTTAAATCGTCGCGGGTGATAGCTAATAAAGGGCGCACCAACTCTCCCTTTCCCAGTTTTCTTTTAGCAGGTATCGCGCCAAGCCCTTTTACGCCTGCGCCTCGTAGTAATTGTAACAAAAAAGTTTCCGCCTGATCATTTTCAGTGTGGGCGGTTAATAGCGTCTCGTTCTCACTGAGGGCTTGCTGGAAGATAGTATAACGCGCTTTTCTGGCCACTGCTTCAATGCTATCGCCGGGCTGAAGGCTTAATGTGACTCGCTTGGATTGGAATGGAATTTTTAAACGTCTACAAACCTGTTGGCAATGGTTTTCCCAATCATTCGCCTTCGGATTAAGGCCGTGATTGATATGTAAAGTGCGAATTTGCCAAGGACGTTCTTGGCACAAATAAGACATGGCATGAACCAACACATGCGAATCTATTCCACCGCTATAAGCGATGCAAAAATTAGAGTTCGAGGTCAGAGTGGTTATAAACTTAAGCAATTTCTCCGGTGTAAACACGCGCCCTAATCCTTACCATAGCTCAACCAACGACGGTAACGTTCTTCTAAAAGATTGTTGGCTGATTTTGCTCGCAAATTCGTTAAATTTACCTGCAAATGTTTCTTTAATTTTTCCGCCATGGCGTCAGTATCACGGTGCGCGCCTCCTAAAGGCTCTTTGATAATTTCATCGATTAAACCAAGTTCATGTAAGCGGTTAGCCGTTAATCCCAGGGCCTCTGCTGCTTCCCCTGCTTTTTCAGCGTTTTTCCATAAAATGGATGCGCAGCCTTCGGGGGAAATCACTGAATAATAAGCATATTGCAACATGAGGGTTCGATCTCCCACTCCAATCGCCAACGCGCCCCCTGAGCATCCTTCTCCAAGGATGGTACAAATGATTGGGGTTTTTAATTGTACCATTTCAAAAAGATTACGCGCAATCGCTTCACTTTGATTTCGTTCTTCAGCACCAATGCCAGGGTAAGCGCCGGGCGTATCAATTAAAGTAATCACCGGAATTGAAAACCGTTCAGCGAATTTCATCAGGCGCAACGCTTTGCGAAAGCCTTCCGGTCGCGCCATGCCGAAATTGCGATAAATTTTTTCTTGAGTCGTACGACCTTTTTGATGGCCGATCACCATCACGGGCTCGTCATCTAAACGCGCAAGCCCTCCAATGATAGCGCTCCCCCGAGAATAGTGTCGGTCACCGTGTAGTTCATTGAAATCAATGAAAATACGCTGAATGTAATCCAAGGTATAGGGGCGCAATGGGTGGCGCGCTAATTGAACGATTTGCTGAGCCGTTAAATTAGAAAAGATTTGACGCGTCAATTGTGCATTTTTTTCTTCTAACTTATTCACTTCTTCGGTAAGATTGATTTCTTGGGTGGTTCCGACCCGGCGAAGTTCGTCAATTTTTGCCTGAAGCTCCGCAATGGGTTCTTCAAAATCTAAATAATCTAGGTTCATGACTGGCCTGTTATCGAAACTATATACGCGGTTAACAACCTCAAAGCCATCCCGTTGTTGCTGGAATGACGTATTTTCAAAGTTAAATACAGTTGTTGAACGTTTATGGTAATGTAGCAGTTTAATTGCACTTACGCTAGAGGGGTTCGTGTGTCACTTTTTGCTTTTAAAGGGTTAACTGCCGCCATTATTGCCCTCGTTACAGTCATCACGGGACTTGTTTCATTACGTTTTATTCACCGTTATCAACATTTATTATCGTTAGGCGACGCTTTTGCCGACGGCATTTTTTTAGGCGCAGCCGCGTTTCATTTATTTCCCGATGCCATTGAAAGTTTTCCAGCCTGGTTTTCAACACTGACTTCTTATCTTCTCACTATTCTTTTGGTAATGAGCGGATTTTCCTTATTTTTTTTCCTTGAGAGTACGATAATCCATCGGAAAAAGGAGTGCCATAAATTGACTAACGAACACACCTGTAAGGCAAGCGCCTGGATGTTGATAGCCATTCTATCGGTCCACGCCTTTATCGCTGGAGGCGCTTTAGGGATTTCTGACACAATGCGCACGGTTTCGATTTTATTGATCGCCATTCTAGCACACAAAGGATTCGAAAGTTTTGCTTTAATGATGGGGCTGCATCGCAACCTCAAACAAGATGTCCAGGTGAAAAGTATTTTATGGGCTTTTACTTTCGTTACGCCTTTCGGAATTATTTTAGCAGCTTTTATCGAGTCCTTTTTACATACACAAGCTGCCGATATTATCACCGGGCTTTTCAGCGCTTTTGCGGCGGGTAGTTTTCTTTATATCGGAACATTGCACGGCGGACACAATCATTTTCATGCGCCTCGCGATTCGACTAAACGCTACGAAAAAATAATCGCTACTTTGTTTGGCATCGCAGTGATGGGTGTTGTGGCGATTTGGACTTAGCTATAGCCTGCCTCTAAGGCAATCCGATCATCGAATACAAAACATTTGCCTTTAAAATACTCCCCGCCGCATTTTTCAAAATAGTTAAGGATACCGCCATTGAGTTGATAAACTTTTTTAAAGCCTTTTTTTAACATCAATGCCGATGCTTTTTCACAACGGATGCCACCGGTGCAAAAAGTAACAACGGGTTTTTCTTTGAAAGATTCGGGTAATCTGTCTACGGCTTGCGGGAAATCACTAAACGACGTTAAACTAAGGTCTATCGCATTCGCAAACGTTCCCATGACAAATTCAAAACGATTGCGCGTATCGAGGATTATCATTTCTTGTTTTTCTTCATACCAGCGGTGCAATATTTCTGCTGAAAGATGCGGGGCCGTTTTTTTTTCGGGATTAATATCCGCACAGCGCATAGTGATAATCTCTTTTTTGATACGAACAACTAGTTTTTTAAAAGGATAAAACGAAGAAAAACTTTTTTTATACGTCAAATCTTTAAACTCATTTTTATCCACTAAAAATTGTTTATAAATTTCGAGAGCCTCACGTTGACCCGCCATCATTAAATTAACACCTTCTGTGCTTAACAAAATAGTTCCCTTTAAATTGCATTCGAGCGCTTTTTCCCACAATCGCTTTTTCAAATTTGGTAAACTCTTATTTGAAATGGTTACAAATTTATAAGCGGCGATATTAATAATTTTCATGTCTCAATTACCTGTATTTATCAAATGAGCAGCCGTTTGAGCTATCGGGTAAATTTTGATTTCACGAAGATTGACATGCAATGGTCGCGTCGCAAAAAATAAGACAGCTTAAACAATATCTTCAGCTTTTAAAGGCGTAAATCCTTTACAAACCGCCTCCACTTTCTTTTGGCCACCACCAAAACAAACAAACGCCTCCCGAATACACTCGATACGAGGAAATCGATCCGATATTATATTAATTTATATACCCCTGGTTTCGCTTCAGCATAGTTCCCAACACTTGACGGCTCATGTACAACACACCTTTTACATTGGTATCAATCATGGTTTTCCAATCTTCAATACTCCCTTCTTGCAGCTTTTCCAAGCCTAACGCCAAACCGGCATTGTTGATAAGAATATCGATCGGTTGCCATTCAGTCGGCAATTCTTGCATTTTTTCCACAGCCGCGGAATCAATTGACGTTCAACGGAAAAGAATAAATATCCGATTGAAATCGCCATTTTAAATCCGTAACCACTTCCGTCACTCGGCTCTCACGTCGCGCACACAACAAAGGCGCGCCCAATCCCCAATAGAAGCACCGGTTATATAAAGATAATTTTTTTGACAGCTCGTTTTATGGCAGGAGTATACCATAGATTTAATGAAGCGCCTGTAGGAGCTCTAATTCTGGGAGACCACAGCTAGAGGAGTGTTCAAAAAGTAAGTGGTTCGACTTAAAGATAGGAGCATGTTTCACAACGCCATTTTTAAATCCGAAATTCCGACCAATATGGGAAATATTATTCGCTTATGTGAAATGCTGGCGTATCGTTGCATTTAATTCATCCGCTCGAATTTTCGCTGGATGAAAAATGCTTGCAACGGGCCGGTTTGGATTATCATGAATGGGCGGCGATCATCCACTATGATCTACTCTTGAAGCGTTTAAAAACGCATTGCCAAGCACTGCATTTTTGGCTTGTACCACAAAGGGTAAAACGATTTCCTCTGATGTGCATTATCGTTCTTCCAATGTTTTTTTTATTTGGCCCAGAAACACGCAGCTTACCCCACTGAAATTCGCACTTAATTTCCTGACTCTCAACAAATTCGAATCCCGATGGTAACTGAAAAACGCAGTATCAATCTCGCTAATATTGTTTCTATCATTCTGTATGAAGTCTGGTGGCAAATGGGTTTTTCAAATTAAAAGTAGCCCGTATACTAGCGCGGCAGAATACGGGATTTCTTATTTTTTCCCGATATTCTGCCGCGCTAGTATACGGGCTACAATGAAATTCACTCCGCCTTCGACGAACGCTCCAACAATTCTTGGACTGCCTGTTGAGGGTCTAAATCTTCGTGTAGGATACGATGGACTTGAAAGATGAGCGGCATTTCGATAGCGTGTTTTTGAGAAAGGGCATATACTTGATGAGTATTATAAAGACCTTCGATCGCTTGGCCGATAGCCTGTTGGGCTTCTTTTTTATCGACGCCTTTGCCTAAAGCTAAGCCGAAACGGCGGTTGCGGGATTGACTATCGGTACAAGTGAGGACAAGATCTCCTAGGCCAGCAAGACCCATGAGGGTTTCTTGTTTGCCACCAAAGACGGAAACCAAACGTCCCATTTCTATCAGCCCACGAGTGATTAACGCAGCCCGTGCATTGGAGCCTAATTTTAAGCCATCGCTGATTCCAGTCGCAATGGCTAATATATTTTTCACGCTCCCGCATAATTCAACGCCGATCATGTCATCGTTTTTGTAAACGCGAAAACGCTGGCCATGCAGCCGCTCGATTAAATCCTTTGAAAACTGGCTGTTATTGCTGGCTAAACTCACCGCAGCGGGAAGATTTGCAGCAACTTCACTGGCCAAACTGGGGCCAGATATTACTGCCATCGGCACTTGACCTAATTCCGTTGCAACCACCTCGTGCAATAAACGACTCCCTTTGGCCAAGCCTTTGGTTCCCCAGGCAATGCGAGTTTTGGCATCGATGAGCAATTTCATTCGGGTAATAACTTCATGAAAAGCAGAACTAGGCACCACGACTAAAATATCCATGGCTCCTTCGAGACTGGCTTTCAAATCGCAATATACTTTAAGTGTTTCAGGAAAAGGATAATTAGGCAAATAACGATTATTCACGCGCTCCACTTGCATTTCATCAACGTGATCACTTTCGTACGACCATAAGCGGACTTTCTGGCCTTTGCGTGCTAATAGTAAAGCGAGGGCGGTTCCCCACGAACCGGCCCCAAGAATAACAATAGGATGTTTAAAGAGTTCCATGCTTTTCCCCTCCCCAGCCCCTAAGGGGAAAAGGGAGTTTGTAGGAGAGAGTTAGGAAGAGGCGTTATTAATGCACGCGATCTTCCGTACCACTATTCTCTTCCTTTGATTGCTCATGCTGTTCAAACAAGGCATCAAAATTCACTGGCGTGAGATAAAGCTGCGGAAATCCACCGCGGACAACCATATCGGTGATCGCTTCGCGGGCGTACGGATAAAGAATATTCGGACAAAAACTGCCAAGCATCGGTCGCATTTCCTCTTTAGGAAAGTTTTTTATGGTGAAAATTCCTCCTTGCTGAACTTCGGCCAAAAAGATGTGGCTCTCTTTCATGGTAACTGTGACAGTTACAGTTAGAACAACCTCGTGATTATCTTCTCCCAAATCATTCACTTTGGTGGCAAGATCCATATTTAATTCAGGCTGCCATTCTTCTAAGAAAACCTGCGGGCTACGCGGCGCCTCAAAAGATAAATCTTTAATATACAAACGCTGAATAGCGAATTCCGGCCCATTATCTGGCATATTTGTTCGTTGATTTTGTTCAGCCATTAAAATTCCTCGTTATGTTTTTAATAATTCATCGAGTTTTTTACTTTGTTCTAATTCCCATAATTCATCAAATCCGCCAATTCCTCGGCCGTTGATGAATATTTGAGGCACGGTCCGCCATCCTTCACTTCGGCTTAGCATTTCATCTCGTTTTTCGGGCTCTTCATCAATGCGGATTTCCATGTAATCAAGGCCCTTACGATCTAGAAGCGCTTTCGCTCTCACGCAATAGGGGCAACGAGCAATGGTGTAAATTTCAATTTTCGCCATATGACTATTTCACTACGGGCATGTTAGCACTGTTCCACGCATTCATACCACCGATCATGAGGTAAACTTTTTCACACCCATTTTTATGCAGCTTGTTTCTGAGAAGCCCTGACTTTTGACCCATTGCGCATACAAGAATGATTGGCTGCTGTTTATATTGCTCCAGATGTTGGAGGTGTTTGTCTAATTCGGTCCCAGGAATGTTAATTGCATTCGTGATGTGCCCTTTTCTATAAGCGTCCACATCCCGAATATCGACGATCATCGCTTTTTCATTATTAATTAAGCGAACCGCTTGTTGCAGTGTGAGCCGATATTTGCCACTAAGCCCTTTATTTCGGATCTCGATGACAAGTAAAGCAATCAAAGCAATAATAAAAGCGGCCGCTAAAAGCCAATGGCGTGCAATAAACTCAGGTAATTGTTCCATAGTAACCATTTACGCTAGTTGGATCGTTTCGTCAGTATACTCGATTTAACCCATATTTTTAAAGGCTTTTCTGAGGCAGCCCCCATCATCCAGTGCAAACATGCACTGCGCGCTTTCAGCGCGCCGGGGTTCCGCCTGCATGGCCTTAAATAAATTCATCTTAAAAAATACAATGCTCAATAACAAAAATTTTAATTAAATTCTTTTTTTAAATCATTCGCTTATCAAACGTTGTGCACAATGGGGCGCGATTATATGTAGCGTTATTTTTATTAAGATTAATTTAATTTAATTTACGGCGGCAGCGGCAGCACTAGCCGCACTCAGCGCGCCATCTTCATCTCCTTTGTCCTCTTCATCCGCTTTTTCCAGGCCAATAAGTGAACAGTCTTCAATTCCTTTTGCAAGTAAGCATCAGAAACCTCTCTCCGCCCACTTATAACACCTCCAGTATCTCGTACGCCTCAATTTTTACGCCGTTCCGTTTACTAGTTCATCAGGCTCGCATTGGTTTTGGACCTGCACCTATGAACACAAGTCCTACGTCAACTGGTGGCCCTTTACATCTCGGTAATCATTTTTAGAACATAACCATAACCATCCTCCTACGTAAGGTGTACAAAGAATCTAAGTGCTTGAACAATGGCTATCAGCGACTCGAAGAAAAAAATACAGGCCTTGAAAAAGAAAAGGAAAAATTAAGACAGAAACTCACCGAAAAACAGAAGCGTTTTTCTGCCTTAAGTGGAAAAGTCATCAATTTAAATCAGTAATTTAAAAAAATTAATAAAGTCAAATAGTTAACTAAAATAATCAAGAGATAAGTACACTATACACACGAAAATTTACAGTTTCAGCGTTTAAAAAAAGAAAACTCGGTACTCACTAAAGAAAAGAAATTAAAAATTTAAAAGAGATTGTGAGACTTACGATGCGATTTCAGGAGAGACCAAAAATGGATGCGTGTTCAAACAAAATCATTGCGCCTATTCTCGCCATACCATTTTCGTCTCCTGTTTCACCTCTCGGGGGTTCTGTTATTTCTTCCGAAAAAAAGAAGAATCTTCACCCAAAAGAATTCATGTCAACAGCTCTTCTTCGTCAACTTTTTTTTAGGGTTATTCTTTAAACCAACTGAATCTAGCAGCAAAGAGGATGACCACAGACGCGCTCCCAAAAGGACATAGAAATTTTACAAAATTGAATTTTTAAACCCCCGCAAGCAGGGAAACAAAGAATCTTAAATCATAAGGTGTTTCGTTTCTGCCAGGTCGTTCATCTGCTTTTCGCCTTCCCAATTAAGGATTGTAGCTTTTTCTTCGGATGAAAATATTTGTTGGGGGATTATTTTTTCACATCTAGATTTTTCAATAATTCTTGGATGATATTTTTCCATCCTCCCATTGAGTCTTTAGGAGCCAGCAGAATGCTTCTGGACCAAGGAGTATAATTAAGGCTATTTCTTTTTTACTGAGCAGCGTTTTTTGAATGTATGCCCGAATGTAAGAGCTTTTTAGAAATCAATTTAATACCCGCTTTAAAAGAAATTAAACCCCTCCGGAGTCTTCACAAATATCGCAAGCGGATAGACTTATAGTATTAAGGACGGGATTGTTCGATCTTCGATCAAGTAATTGATATACAATGAGGTTCTGCAACTCATTAACTAGCGTAGGTGTTACCCACGAAGCTCCGACACCCAAATAACTAAAAAATTCTAGTACGTGATTATCCAAATATAGCAGTATCCAGACAGATAATCCCAAACAGTTACGGGTGTAAAATTGTTTTAAAAACGACGATTGACATGATAATCAATAATGGGCAGCAGGTCCTCCTTTCGGCTATCGTATAATCAGGTTCTCCCTCATTCCGATAAGCATAAACCAAGCAAATTCTTTTTAAGAAATATGGAAATCATATCGATAACTGAGAAGCTCTCGTGACCCATAGAATAGAAAAGCGCCTCTAATTCCATGGCAGTATTGGAGTTTCGACCAGCCATGCCAAAGCAGGGACTTTGACTTTGCCAACGAGTCCTGTTTGATGCAAATGATAACTCAATAAGCTCTTAAGTTCTACATTGGGAAACGAACTCTTGAAATAACGAAGTTGTCTGAAATGGGTTAGTAATTTAGGTGTGGGGCAACATTCTCTGTCAGCTCCGCATAAGCAATAAAAATAAAGAGTAATCAACTGAACTAAGCCACCCAATACTCCAAACAGTACCAATAATTTTTTTAATATAGTCTGGGCTAACTGTAGCCAGTAGATAATCAATGGTGTTCGTAACCCATAACCTCCGACTGAAAATGGAGCCTGGCCTGTAGATAAAGACTTAACCAAGTCGTATCCTTCTTCCGAAGTATAATCGCTGATTAAGATATCGCACAGGTGATTAATTGCTCCTGTTGCGATTAAAAGAGATGGCGTTGTCGTATTCGCAAGACTTCCAGCACCTTTATCTATAAAAAACCAGAAAAACAATCCCTGATCTCAGTCCGTAGCCTCCCGTTAATTCTACGAATGAAAGAATTGAAAAAATCAGCAGCATGTCCGTATGTGTGAAAAATTAAAAATACTAGGCAAATGAAAAAATTTTCATTGGGCAGTACAAGAGCCAACAAGACAGATCCTGTTCGCAGATATACAAAGTGCTCAGAAATTAAATTCACTATCGCTTTGGATTGAACAGCAGTAAAATAGGATAATGAGATAATACATGAGCAATAATCCAATGGCGAAATCCCCCCCAACCTTGAACAGTAAAGAACGCTTCAAAACACCTTAGAAGCCTTAGATACCTTTGGTCTTCTTAATCACGCTCATCAAAAAATTTGTTGAACTTCTCGCAATGGTTGGTTAACTACTGATAGAGAACCGCAAAGCTATCAGGGTATTTATTAATAAGTTCACTTAACGTGGAAGGGAAGCTATCGTCGTTTTCGGCCAAATCAAATTTATTAAGATATCGATCCAGCTTGTTTTCTAATAATTGCGCTGGGTTTTCTTTTTCTTCTGGAAATTTCTTACTCTTACGGAATAAATCGAGACAGGGCTTGCCGGTTGAATCTTTCGGCAGTAATTTTAGCGTTAATGCTGCTGTTGCATCATCAACGGTCGCGACCTCACTTATTTTCAGCGTTATATTAATAGGGCCTATTTT
Organism: Coxiella endosymbiont of Ornithodoros amblus; assembly: GCF_019425495.1. GTDB lineage: Bacteria > Pseudomonadota > Gammaproteobacteria > Coxiellales > Coxiellaceae > Coxiella. The sequence goes on along the minus strand of NZ_VFIV01000020.1, from coordinate 5,399 downwards.
TCCATAAGCGCTTGCTACGTTTCAATAATTTCTATGTCCCTCTTTTCCGCTGAAGGCTTTTCATTATACTCATCCATAAATATGAGACAATTTGTTATAAGTCATTTCCTGAAAAGCTTTGACAGGGTCAATTTTCCTACTAAAGAGGAACAAAAACAAAGGTTGAATATAATCCAAGAGATGGTTATTGTTAGAAAGATTCGCAATACAAAGTGGGTAGAAAGTGGTCTTTCCCAGCCAATAACGGGAGCGGGATTGGGAGTCGCTGTATCACCAAAACAGAACCCGCGTCAGCTAAATGTTGCTGCATGCCGCCAGAAACATTTGTTAATCGATTGTATCGAAGCCGATCTTTTCCAGACTCCCTTCTATCCATCTTTATAACACTTGTTTTAATCCTTCCAGATAATCGCCAGAAAGTATAAATTTTATTTGCCAGTTTATCGATGACCTTCCCTCTTTCTTACCCGAACCGCAGTGGTTTAAGGTTTTTAGGTCTCTTTTGATGGATTTCACAAAATCGCATACACGAGAAGCTTTAAGAGCACCGTTACCCAATCGATTTAAGGAAAAAAATATCTTCTAAGCCGGCTTTAAATTTTTGACACCCTTCTGTATTTTCTTTTTCATTCCCGGACGTGATTAACCTCCCATGTCCAGCATTTGTTGCGTCAGCAACGAACGAAAAAGTTTGAAATCGCTTTCAACAATAACTGTCAGAAATAAAGCTTAAACAGGAAGGTGATTTCATTTCTAAGCCTTTTTACATGGCTTCAGTCAACAAGCCCCTCCTTCAACTAACTTCACTTCCTCCTCTGGAAAATGATAACTAAGCACCTTTTATCTCGGTTTCGGCTTTGATGTCGTGTTGGGACCACTCATATTTCTTCTATAAGGCGATTACTTGGAAGCATCCAGCCTGAGGAAGCTTCTGACGGGGACTTTTTTCTTCGAGTTTTTTCTCTTCAAAGAAATAGTGATAGTTGGACTCTACTTTGGACTCACGCTCGCGACGAGAGACAGATTTTCTCTCTTTTACTCGGTAGAGATTTTACAAATTTTGAACACAAGAGTCAAAAATTAGCATTTAACCTCCAAGCCCACCCTTCCGAGAGGGGAGGGATTAGTTGCAGCTTTTTGGGAGGTGTGAGCAGGGTATAATTTTTGACAATCCTATGAAAAATTGTTCTCTTTGTTATTGCTTATTACTATTACGCTGCTTATCACGGCTTGGCGTGCTTCCTCTGAAAAGGTTCCGGGCGACGACGTTCTGGTGCTTGGTTATACATCCAAGACGTTGAATGCGAAAGGGGCTGAAGGTGAAGGAGTGTGGTGTACCCTCACCAAACGCGGCTGTACTCATATCCAGCAAGATCCCCTCTACCGTACGGATCAATTCGATGCGGCACATACCCCAATAGCATTCGCTATTACAATCGCATAATTTTATAAGCAGCATTTTAACCCCCGTCAATCAAGCGAGTGGCTTGCTAAAGGATGTCACCAACAAGGGCATTTTTTACCGTACGCTCGAAAAACTAGCGCCCTTATCAATCGACAAAAATGGTTCGGTTATCAAGTAAAACCAAATCCCATTGGAGAAAATGTACGCATTATTCGGAATGCCGATGGACTTGCCGCCATGTATCATCGATTTAAAAATAAATACTCCACTCCCTTTCATACTTTTTCGCTAGAAATAGTCACGATTGCTTATGTTCCAAAAGAAACGTTTGTCAAAAAAAGCGTTGACTCAAAAGGCACCGTGCACTATCAACCCAATCTCAAATTAATTAATCAAATTCCAACACCCTCGGTCATTGAAATTGTCCGAAACGTAAAACAATGGAGAATAAACGAGAAAAATATCAAAGAAGTCATTGGATCAGAACTGAATGTGTCTCACTTTGGACTTTTGTATCGAGATCGCTTTTCTTACGGAAGCACTATTTTAAAAAAAATCACTTGCGGCAAAAACAAAGCTGGAAATAAAGTTTGCAGCGTCACACCCCCAAATTTGTAGTAAAAAAAGGGGTTGTGTTGAAACTTTATTTTTACATGCCACAGAAGCTTACCAAGACGGCTATTATTATTACCAAAATTGGCAAAGCCACTATCAATGTACTGCAAAACCAGCGGTCGGGCATGCCTTACACCACCTGCAATCACTTACTCACCCTGCCCCTAGGTCATTATCTGACTAATTACCAATACGATCATTATGTTTACCTGGAAAATCCGGACATTTTTGGGATCAATATCAAAAAAATCTCAAATTAAACGATAAGAGAGTAATTAAATCTAAATCTTGAATATTCCCCCGCCTGCGCACCTAGCCATCAACTTAAGCATAAACCCCTAATGACTGTAAAGTTGATGCTTCTCTTTCGCCTTGTTCCTTTCAAAGCTCCTTGATACAAGGGGCCTCTATCATTACCCACCCGTGGTGAAGCGTGAAAAACTTAAACCCCGTCGCCCTCCGCGGGGCATCTGCTGTATTATTGAAGCATACAAAACCTTCACGGCGGAGTCAGGAGGAGACCTAAAAGACTAGGGGCTAAGAAAAACACCGATGGTGCTTTTCTTAGCCTTTTAGCCGGGACTCCCGTGACTTCGGCTGTGAAAGCCCTCGATTCTTTGTCTGTCAGTAGACGGCCCACGCACGGGAACGACGGATTAGACTTTATTAATTTTTTTCAATCCTTTTTGATAAAGCATCTTTCCATTTGTGCTAATTTCTCAATTAAAAATTTTCACGGCCGGAAAAGATTCCGATGGCTCAAAATTAAAAAGCTTCCCAAAGAAATATAATTCTGATTCAAGCGCAGTTTTAATATTTTTAGCATTACGAAAACCATGTTGCTCATGTTCAAAAACAATATAAGAATAACGTAAACCTCTTTCCTTCATTTTAGCAATCATAACTTCCGCCTGCGCCGGCAGAACAACTTTATCTTCCAACCCCTGCAAAAAAATAATTGGAGACGACAAACGGTCGGCATGATTAATCGGTGAACGCGCATCGTAAAGCGACTTTTGTTCAGGATATTTGCCTACAAGAGTTTCTAAATAATGGGATTCAAATTTATGAGTATCACTTGCAAAACTTTCTAAATCCGACACCCCAAAGTAACTTGACCCTGCTGAAAAAACATCGTAAAAAATCAACGCAGAAAAAACAGTAAATCCACCCGCGCTCCCGCCGCGAATGATCAAACGTTTGGAATCTGCTTTTCCTATTTTCACTAAATATTTAGCGCCATTAACACAATCAGCAACGTCCACCACTCCCCACTGTCCTTTTAAGCGCTCGCGATAAGCTTTTCCGTAACCCGTACTTCCACCATAATTAACGTCTAACACCGCAAATCCGCGGCTTGTCCAAAATTGATTTTTCAAATTAAGCGCACTTGAAGTTGACGAGGTAGGACCGCCATGACTAATAACAATTAATGGCGGTTTTTCGTTTTCTGGCGGCTGATAATCTCCGTTGCATGGCGGATAATAAAAACCGTAGGCAGTTTTCCCCTCATCTGTTGGAAACTCAATCGCCTCAGGGTATGAGAGATATTTTTTATCGATGGTTAACGGGGCGCTTTCATATAAAATTTTCGTGCGTTTATTTTTAATATCATAACAAATGACAGCGGGAAATCGATCAAGAGCCGCACCAATAAAAATAACCTGATCATGTTGTACCGCTAAGGTCGGCACAAAAGAAGTAAACGGCAAATCAAAGGCCGTATAGCGACCGTCTTCTATCACACCCAACGTTTGTTTTCCCTTATGATTGACAATAGCTGTCAAGCGATTCTTATCCAGAAAATCATAGGTTTTGAGCTTAAACACCCATGGCGGAGAATCACACTCGGCATTTAAAGGGCATATCGATTTTACTTTGCCGTCTTCATAACAATAAATATTTCCAAAACCACTGCTATCGGAGAGAAAATAAAGCGTCCCTTCGGGGCTAAACTGCGGCTGAGAAACAAACTCTCCCACTCCCCCCAAAATTTTATGCGCGTTAGTTAATTCAAGCGTGGTCGTGAGATCCGCCATCCAAAGCTCGGTACCATCCCACGGCATTTGCGGCTGATTCCAACAAAACCATGCTATTTTAGTTCCGCTGGGATTAAGGCGCGGTGCAGCATAAAAATGGTAACCTTGCGCTAAAACTTTAACACGTTGGCTTGCGTCGGTTGGGATTGCCACCAATTCATTATCAACGATTTTTCCATGCGATTCTCGCACGGCAATCAGCCATTCCTCGTCCGGTGTTATTACCGCATCCGCATACCGCAACCCTCGAAGCTGGGATGGCTCTGGTGTTAACGGTTCTGGATTCTCTCCTGGAGTACAACGATACCAACGTTGATCTGCGTCATTGGCAAAAAAAATCATCTTTCGATGCACCCGATAATCCCCACCTCCATACTCATGAACCCGCGTTCGCACATTGACCCCGCCCGGCGTCACAGCCTGAATATCACCCGCCAATGAAAGACGCAACACGACCTGACGCCCGCTTTCTTCAGGCCGACGTTCTAACCAATAAATGGAACCATCGTAAAACTCGACGTCCATTAAAACCCGCGATGAAGCCGCTGCCATTTCAGCACTAATCGGCGATCGCCATGTCCCATAAGAAGAAGTTTGTTGTTTCATAGCGTCAAATTTAACCGTAAATTTTTAAAATTTTAAAAAGGAAGTTGCTATTGAATTTTATAGAATTATTTGATTCAACATTTCCCAAAAGGTTGCGCCTCGTTTTTTGAAAAGTCAACCTCTAATTGACGTATTCTTTCATTCGGAGTTTGTAATGTTTGTCTTTACTTCTGCAAGAGTCTGAGGATTTTCTTGTTAATCATTTAAACAGCTCACAGGGCTTCATACTCTCGTGAATATCGCTGTTCAAATTGACTCAAAGTAAGAAAGATTACTTTCGTTTCAAGATCCGAGATGGTTAGACAGAAAATTGCACGCAACAATTTACATAAATCATTGCTATTATAGAAAAAATAGCGTAAAAAAGAGAGAAATTGAGATTGTTCCCCTATCAGAATCTTCTGGGGAATGGGAAATAGAATACTCGATCCAAAAAGAACAGAAACCTGTTATTGCAAAAAGTACCAATTCTATTCCAATCTTTTCCAGTTGCAAGATAATTTTAATGCTTGCTCTTCTAATTCGAGTTCCTCTTTTTGACGTCTAAGATCGAAAGAGGCAGAAAATAGGATCCCGGTTGTTAAGGGTCGGCATAATTTTTATTCACCATGAGGATTGTCAACGGGTACGCCGCATCCGGGGGTATTTAATGGCGCTGCCGGTTTGTGCGAACGGGGGGAGGGACATTCATCAATTTCACCTGTTCCCGGCAGTTGTCGGCGTTTATTGGGTTG
>NZ_VFIV01000041.1 GCF_019425495.1 Coxiella endosymbiont of Ornithodoros amblus | reverse complement strand
GTAATAATCCATCACTTCGTCCCGGTTCAACCACTCTGTATACAAACGATTGAACACCCGTTTGATCCGCTGCATTAATCTCAAGCTTCGCTCTCTAAAATCAACGCTAGCTTCTTCATAAACCCGCGCGCCCGCTTTTATAAATTCTTAAGATTAAGTTATTATTTATAAGTGCTTGTTAAAGAGTATAGGGGTAAAAATGACCACTACCCTTTTTATTAAGCTTTCACCAGAAATAGACTACAAATATTGATGACTCGATTAAAGGCAAAAAATTGACGTTCGATATTCTGCAGCAAGTGAATAAGCCGATCATATCTGCGAAAAAAGGAGTCCCTCTTTAGGAGGATAAGTAGAAGTTCTAAAGAAAACCTATCATCATCATTATTATTGAGATTAGACATTTTTCTATACCTCACTATGTGCTCGAAATAAAGAATAGGCAATTTCCAGTGATTAGGCAATACTTATTCAAATAACGACCATTTTTTTGGGATCTACGGCTTTATCAAATTCGCTTGCGGTTAAATAACCTAGCTGAAGAGCAGCTTCTTTAAGTGTCTTGCCTTCTTTGTAAGCTTTTTTAGCAATTTCTGAGGCTTTGTCGTAACCGATGATTTGATTTAATGCAGTGACTAGCATTAGAGAATTATTCAGATAGTCATTGATTTTTTCTTGATTAGGTTTGATTCCAACGGCGCAATGATCATTAAAGGAACGACAAACATCGGACAATAAATAAATAGATTGAATTAAATTATAAGCCATCACGGGCTTGTAAACATTCAGTTCAAAATTCCCCTGCGATCCTGCGATGGTAATGCTCGTATCGTTTCCTATCACCTGAACACACACCATCGTCATTGCTTCAGATTGCGTTGGATTTACTTTACCCGGCATAATTGAAGAGCCTGGCTCATTTTCTGGGATGACAATTTCCCCAATGCCGCAACGCGGTCCGGAAGCCAACCAACGAATATCGTTTGCAATTTTCATCAACGAACAGGCAAAGGTTTTGAGAACGCCGCTGACTAAAACAATTTCGTCGTTGGCAGCCAGAGCGGCAAATTTATTAGACGCCGAATAAAAGGGCATTCCTGTCAGTTCGGCAATGTGTTCAGCAGCTTTTTTGGCAAATTGCCGGTGGGTATTCAGCCCCGTACCTACCGCTGTCCCGCCGAGCGCGAGACGATAGAGCGTTGGAAGCACATCATTAATGGCTTCCAGGTTATAGTTGAGTTGAGCGACATAACCTGAAAATTCTTGGCCCAACGTTAATGGCACAGCATCTTGCAAATGTGTTCGACCGATTTTAATGATTCTGAAAAATTCCTTGGATTTTTTTTCCAAGGTATCGCGTAAGACAGTGAGATTAGGGATAAGCTGATGCGTTATCATTTCGGCAGCAGCAATGTGCATTGCTGTTGGAAAAGTATCATTTGAAGATTGCGACATATTAATGTGATCGTTCGGATGAACCGGTTCTTTGCTTCCTAATCTTCCACCAGCTAACTCAATCGCGCGATTGCTGATAACCTCGTTCACATTCATGTTGGTCTGTGTGCCGCTGCCGGTTTGCCAAATTTTCAATGGAAAATGATCGTTTAGTTTTCCAGTGATCAGCTCTTCGCAGGCTTTAAGAATAAAGTTAGCTTTTTCTTGAGGTAGGTTGCCCAATTCAACATTTGTGAGCATAGCCGCTTTTTTCAAAATGCCAAAAGCGCGAATGAGCTCAGGCGGCATCGTTTCGCGCCCAATGGCAAAATTAACTAATGAGCGCTGTGATTGCGCGCCATAATATTTTTCATTGGGCACTTCAATCGTACCCATACTGTCGGACTCTTTTCGCATCTATTTACCTTTGGAAAGAGTGATGTTACAAGGATAGGTTATGCGATCAACATCTAGAGTTGTTTTTTGATGTCCATAGATTTTTGAACTCATCTCACATTGTTTATAATTTGAAGAAGTGCCAGGTTTGAGTTGGCCGCTTAAATTTAAAGTTGCCACTGCCCCCATACACTTTTTTTTGAAACTAATATGGTCGCTGAACCTTTGTAAGCACAAAAGCCGCCTTTTCGGTTAATATTCAATGTAATTGGCTTCGGAATTCTTTGGAAAGGGCAGCACGATTTTTAGTTCTTGTCCGTTTACTTTGACCAACTGCATACAATACGTACCAAATAGAACTAATTTATAGTCTTCCCCTGTATTATTTTTGACGTAAAATCCTGTCAAAATTCCTTGGTTCACGTTTATTCCTTGTGCGAAAGTCGTAGCAGAAACCCCGAAACCTAACATGATAATAAAATAGAGTGCTAAGGAACGAATATTCATATTGGTTTCCTCAATTATTATTACTTTAACTATACAAAGTATAGTCTGCTTTTGAGTAGCTGCCAAACTGGTGCCCCGGACAGGATTTAAACCTGTGACCTGTCCCTTAGGAGGGGACTGCGCTATCCAACTGTGCCACCGGGGCGTTGGGAAACTTGGGGGACAATGATATCATAGGAGACTCTTTGTTGAGAGGGGAGAATTTAATTGTCTCTTAAATAAGCATTTGATTAAGCAGGAGCTTGTTTAGCATGATGAAATCTAAAGGCCGTATTAATTTTTTTCTGGCTATTGTCGTGGATTTCGATGCTTTGCGCATCTATCTTGTCAAAAAAGCTGTGAAAGAATTCGTGCCTCCTCCTGTGACTATATCGACTCAAAAGCTCTCAGTGAAAGTTGGCAGCCCGTATTGACTGCGGTGGGTAGCTTGAGTGCGATTCAGGGCGTGAATATCAGTCCTGAAGTGAGCGGCTAGGTAATCTCTATCCATTTTTCCTCGGGCCAATTAGTCAAAATCGGTGAATTGCTGATTCAACTCGACGATTCAAGCCGACGATTCAAGCCGACGATTCAAGCGACGTTCAAGATCTTAAAAATAATTAGACGGCTCTGGATATAGCGACTAATGACTTATTCACTTGAGCTTCTGTTTGCTGCAATTGGGCAAGTGCTTGATCGTAATCGCTTCTAGCGATTGGACCTGTTTTATGTAAGGTAGCCTTACGTTCAAAATCGACTCTTGCTAAAGTGAATAAGTCATTAGTCGCTATTAGCAAAAAAGAATATTCGCGCTCCTTTTTCTGGAAAAATTGGCATTCGACAAGTTAATTTGGGTTAATACGTTAATCCTGGTGATACGTTGGTTAGTTTTCAGTCTCTCGGTCCTTTGTATGTAAATTTCTCGTTGCCTGAACAGTTTTTAAAAAGATCTCTCCTTGAATCAAAAACTTTCCATTACTGTGGATTATTATCCTGAAGAAAAATTCGATGGTAAAATTACAGCACTTGATTCTTTGGTGACGAAAGCCACGCATGATATTAACGTTCAAGGAACCATTCCTAACGAGGGTTATCGACTTTACCCCGGCACATTCGCAAACGTTACTGTTTATCTGCCTAAGAAAAAAGCTGTGGTAAACCGTGCCACAAACCGCGGTGACTTATTCTTTGTATGGTTGATACGGTATTTGTGATAGAGCCGGGTAAGAATAAAAAGGGTAAGCAGCTTTAATTGCGCGCCAACGTCTTATTGAGATTGGCGATATGAAATAATAATAAAGTCGTTATAAAAAAAGGCGTTAAAGCGGGTGAAGAAGTCGTTACCTCTGGCAAAAATAAACTTCATAAAGGAACTAGCGTTAAAATCGATAACAGTGTGGTATTAAAACCAGAAAACCGAGAAACATTGACGGGATCTTAATGGCAAGTTTGAAATTTACAGATAAATTTATCATTCGCCCAGTTCTCGCCATTGTTGTGAGCTTGTTTATTTTTATTTTTGGCTTGCTTGCGATTACTAAAATGGAAGTGCGCCAGTACCCTAAAATGAATGATACGTTAATTACCATTTCGACAGCTTACCCTGGCGCGTCTGTTTCTTTAATCAAAGGTTTTATACAACGCGGCTTGAAAAATCGATCGCTGGCGCCGAGGGAGTCAATACGAATGGCCGACTTAAATGTATAACCCTGACCGAAGTGACGTAAGCGTTGATATAATAATTTTCAATCCGCGGCGGGACAAACGAAAGGCGATTTCATTACACTTTAACTATATAAATAAAAAAGCGAAAACGGACATAGGGGACAAACAAGCGTTTGAAAATTTAGTCATCAAAGAGGTTAATGGCACATTGATTCGAATACGAGATATTGACCGTGTTGAGTTTGGCACTCAAGATTACAATTCAAGCGTTTATATGAATGGGAAAATCGCTATATTTTGTTGCCGTTAATACGGCCCTCGCGTCCAATCCCCTGAGCATGATTGCTAACGTTAAAAAAATATTACTGGGCCTTGAATACGATACCGCTTTCGCTTATTGGTGTTTGTTTTCTTATGTGGTTTTTAGGATATTCGCTGAATTTACTCACACTTTTGTCGATGGTACTAGCTATTGGTTTAGTGGTGGATGACGCTATTATTTTTCGTGGAAAACGTTGATCGACATATTGAAGAGGGCGTGGATGGCTTCCACGAAGCTATTCGAAAGGCTCTCGAAATTGTTTTTCCTATTATTTCTGACCTTACGCTGGCAGCGCTTTATGCACCCATCGGTTTTATGACTGGTTTAACAGGAGCTTTATTCACCGAATTTGCTTTTACGCTAGCTGGTGCAGTTATCGTTTCAGGTATTATTTCGCTCACCTTAATCACCGATGATGTGATCAAAATTTTTAAACCAAAACATTAGAAAGCAACCTTATCTGCAATTTATTAATCGTTCGTTTGAACGATTAAAGCAAGTTTATTCGCGCTGCTTACACGGGGTTTTAAATCACCGTTTTCTGATGATCTTATTAGCCGTTTCCGTATTTGGCCAGTTGTTTTAATTTTTACATGAATACCACCCCAAAGTTGGCGCCTGAAGAAGATCGAGGTGCGCTCTTCGTGCAGGCGCAAGCCCCGCAATACGTCAACATCGATTATATCGAAGTTTATAGTAAACAATACGAAAAATATTTTAAAATATCCTCTCAACGGCCAATTATTTTATAATTAACAGATTTGGCACAGTAAACACCGTCTTGGCGGCGATGATAATGAAGCCGTGGGATCACCGACAAGAATTGCAAAAACAAGCGCAAGTTATTTTGCAGCGCGAACTTAATATCGTGGCGGGGCTATAAACCGTCGTTTTTCCTTTAGCTTCCTTACCGGTCAGGGTCACCGGCTTACCTGTTCAATTTGACTTCGATCGCTCCTTTTAACAAAATTTATTTAGCAACGGAAAATAGTGGGTGGGGGGCGAAAAAAAGCGGCTTGTTTTTGTCGATAGCGAACTGAAATATAACAATCTACAATTAAATGTAATTATCGATCGAAACAAAGCCGGCGATTTAGGCGTCACTATGCAGAGTTTAAGTCAAATATCGGCTTATTCGTTGGAAGGTAATTACATTAATCGTTTTGTGATGATGGAACAAAGCTATAAAGTAATTCCTCAATTAAGCCGATTATTTCGCTTAAATCCCAGCAACTTAGAACAGATTTATGTAAATATACAGCGAGTTGGCAATTAATTCCTTTATCGACGCTCGTTAAAATGAATATTACGACGCAGCCGAATTTGCTTTCACATTTTCAACAATTAAATTCGGCGCAAATTGATGCGGTGTTAGCTCCGGGGCGCCCCATTGGCGAAGCTTGACTTATTTGGAACAAACCGCGAATAAAGTGCTTAGCAGAGACATGAGTTATAATTTTTTGGGAGAAATGCGTCAATTCGTCCAGGAAAGGGCAAACGTTACAAGCTCAGGGCTAATTGGGGGGGTTCGTGCTGGAAGAGGCTATATTCTACGCATCCTGCTAACAGCATAAAATAAGGCTGACGGAAATCCATTTACTCACTTCATTGACTCCTCTTTTCCATAATTACAATAATAGCATAGATGCGGTATTATTCCGTTTTACCCTTAAAAAAGAGGAACTAGTGGTTAAACCTTATCGAAAAAAAGATCCCTATTACAAAAGGGAAACGTCTTTGTATGAGCATCCGGTTCCCAGCCGGGAATTCATTATCCAATATCTTAAAGAAATCAACCGCCCCGTCAGCTTTAGACATTTATTAAGCACTTTTAATTTAAAAAAATCGGAGGAAAAGGATGGCCTACAGCGCCGGTTAATCGCCATGGAGCGGGACGGTCAAGTGATTAGAAATCGGCGTGGTAGTTATGTATCACTTAAAGAGTTGGAATTGATCCGGGGTCGTGTCCAAGCGCACCGTGACGGCTTTGGATTCCTTATTCCTGATGACGGTTCTGTCGATATTTTCCTGCCCACTCGGGAAATGCGAATGCTATTTACAGACGATATCGTTTTAGTTCGTATTGCCAATCCGAAAGAGCGCCGACCAGAAGGAGCGATCGTGGAAATTTTGGAGCGAAATACTCATCAAGTTGTTGGACGATATTTTGAAGAAGGGGGGATCTCCTTTGTTGACCCGAATCATAAATTAATTACCCAAGATATTTTAATTCCTCCCGGCCAGCAAGGAGAGGCAAAAACGGGGCAATTTGTGGTGGCAGAAATTACCGTGCAACCCACCAAGCGTCGCCAAGCGATGGGACGTATTATTGAAATACTGGGCGACCAATTAACCCCTGGAATGGAGGTTGAACTGGCCATTCGGACCCATGAGCTTCCCTACCGCTGGCCGAACGAAGTTTTGCAGGAAGCCAAAAAACTACCCGTGGAATTGATGGAATATGACAAAGAAGAACGCAAAGACCTTCGGAAGCTGCCTTTCATGACTATTGATGGCGAAGACGCGAGAGATTTTGATGATGCTGTTTATTGCGAATCGAAATCGAGCGGTTGGAAACTCTATGTCGCTATTGCTGACGTTTCCCATTACGTTTCTAGAGAGAGTGCATTAGATAAAGAAGGTCAATTACGGGGAAATTCTGTCTATTTTCCCTCGAAAGTTATTCCAATGCTACCCGAAGCTTTATCTAATAACCTTTGCTCGCTTGTACCAAATAAAGATCGTTTAGCCATTGTTTGCGAAATACACCTTACTTCCAAAGGAAAAGTCAGCAAATATCAGTTTTATGAAGCCGTTATTCATTCCCATGCGCGTTTGACCTACACTCAAGTCGCCGCGATGCTCCGCGGAGAAAAAATTAAAAATGGAGGAATTATACCACATATTAAAAATTTAGCTCAACTTTATCAAAATTTGTTGCGACAACGTATTAATCGCGGTGCAATAGAATTTGAAACGACTGAGACTCGAATTCAATTTGATCAAAAAGGAAGAATTAGACGCATCGTTCCTGTCGTACGCAATGAAGCGCATCGCATCATTGAAGAATGTATGTTAATAGCTAACGTTTCGGCCTCGCATTTTTTACAAGAAAAAAATATTCCGACGCTTTATCGTGTACACGAAGGTCCTGATGAGCAAAAATTACATGCCCTTAAACAATTTCTTTGCGCGTTTGGATTACGCTTGACGGGCGGTGATAAGCCAATGCCGATGGATTATGCAAAATTATTATTGCGCATTGAGAAACGTCCCGATGCTCATTTATTACAAACGGTGATGCTTCGCTCGCTGCGACAAGCCATTTATACCCCTGAAGACGGAGGACATTTTGGCCTTTCTTACGAGCGTTACTGTCATTTTACCTCGCCCATCCGGCGCTACCCGGATTTACTGGTTCACCGTGGGATTCGGCACGCATTACAAAAAAAATCTCCAAAGAAATTTCATTACGACAACCCAAAATTAGCCGAATTGGGAAAGCATTGCTCGATGACAGAGCGTCGCGCCGACCGTGCGACACGCGAAGTGGTTGACTGGTTAAAATGCGAATATATGATGAATAAAATAGGTCAAGCTTATGCAGGACATATCGTTGATGTTACAGGTTTTGGCGTTTTTGTACAATTAGATAAAATTTATATCGAAGGATTAGTGCACATTACGGCGCTAGAGAGCGATTACTACCATTTTGACCCTGTTCATCATCTTCTGCGTGGAAAACGTAGCGGCCGGGTTTACCGACTGGGCGATATTATCCATGTTATTGTCGCCAGGGTTGATTTAGACGATCGTAAAATCGATTTTGTGTTAGAAGAGGCAAATTCCCCCCACCACAAAAGCGCCAATCCCCTAGAAAGAAAGGTCGAGGCTAGTGGCTCTATGTATATCATTACCCACTAGTATGGCAAAAACCAAAAAACTTAAAGTTCGCCGTCTGCGTGGGAATGACGATTAACAGTAAAACCTTGATATAAATTTTCCCATTCTAAGTTATTTTTCCTGGTTCCTGCATAGTAGGGACCCAGCGTGCTCGCGCGCAACGCGCCGAATATGCGCCTGGACTTCCCTTGCATGTAATCACGAAGTTTAAAATGAATTTACTGTGACTTGTGATTAATGATATAGCTTTATGTTGACTCCATTTCGTTATATTATTACCCGTTTCTATCTTCTGACACGCTTCCAGAAAACGACTGCGTTTATAAAGAATAATAGAGAAAAAAGAATGACAGCATTGTACCAAAACCGCCAAATTCGCGAATTAGAGCGCTTGGCAGTTGAATCGGGTATTAGTGAATATGAATTAATGTGTCGTGCCGGAGAGGCTGCTTTTAAAGCGCTCCTGGCGCGATGCCCTGAGGCTCAAGAAATTACCGTATCTTGTGGGAAGGGGAGTAACGGGGGCGACGGGTTAGTGCTTGCGCGCTTGGCTTACGAAAACGGATTGAAAGTAACCGTCTATTTGGCCGGGCAACGCCACCAACTAAAAGGTGCGACTGCTCAAGCCGCTAACGCCTGCGAAGCTGCTAATCTGGTTATTTTACCTTTTCCAGAGCCACTTCTTTTTAAAGGAGAAGTGATCGTGGATGCACTTTTAGGCAGTGGACTTTCCGGAGAAGTGAAAACGCCCTACGATCGTTTCATTGCCGCCATTAATCGGGCAGAACAATACGTATTAGCCCTTGATGTGCCTTCGGGCATTAACGTTGATTCTGGAGAGATCCAGGGGATGGCTGTAAAAGCCAATTTAACTGTCACCTTTATCGCTCCCAAAAGAGGTTTGTATACCGATAAAGCACCTGCTTACTGTGGCGAGTTGATCACGGATCGCTTAGGACTTTCGGAGTCCTTTTTTCGCTTCATCTCTGCCGATACTCATTTATTGGAATGGAAAGGAGTGTTTCCTTTGCTACTTAAGCGAGCGCGTGATGCCCATAAAGGCAGCTACGGGCACGTTTTGGTGATCGGCGGTGATTATGGAATGGGCGGAGCCGTACGAATGGCTGCAGAAGCCGCTGCGCGTGTCGGCGCTGGGCTCGTAACGGTCGCCACGCGTCCGGAACATGTCTCTATCATTAGTGGGCCTCGGCCCGAATTAATGTGCCACCAAGTGGCCACTGCGGATGATCTAAAGCCGCTCCTTGCCGCGGCGACCGTTGTGGTGATTGGACCTGGCTTAGGAAGGTCTGATTGGGCAGAATCCTTGTTAAACAGAGTATTAAAAACTGATCTTCCTAAAGTACTTGACGCTGATAGTTTAAACCTACTTGCGGAATCCCCCTCTGAACGAGAGGATTGGATATTAACGCCTCATCCTGGTGAAGCTTCCCGATTGCTAGGGGTTTCGTGTAATGAAATTCAACGCGATCGTTTCCAAGCTATCCACGCTTTGCAAGAAAAATACCATGGTGTCCTTGTGCTTAAAGGGGCTGGGACACTCATTAAAGACGAAGGCCACACTTATTATGTCTGTCCAGCTGGTAATCCTGGCATGGCGACAGGGGGAATGGGTGATATTTTAAGCGGTATCATCGGCGGCCTGGTCGCTCAAAAATTGAGCCTAATGTCAGCCGCTCAAGCAGGCGTTTTTATTCACTCCATGGCGGCTGATCGCGCAGCAGAGGAGGGAGGAGAGCGGGGATTATTGGCCACCGATTTATTTCCTCATTTACGGGTTTTAGTGAATCCTTAACTAGGAAATTTTAATTGCTTATTCAAAAAAATATCCCTACCGAAAAAACCATGCTCGCTTTAGGTCAACGATTAGCACATTGTTGCCAAGCAGGCGAGGTTATTTATTTGATGGGAGAACTGGGGGCTGGGAAAACTACCTTTGTGCGCGGACTCCTGCGAGGCTTTGGTTATAAAGGATTTGTCAAAAGTCCAAGCTATACTTTAATTGAAGTTTACTCGTTAGAAACATTAGAAGTCGCGCACGTTGACTTATATCGGCTCTCTGAAGCAGACGAATACTGGAACATAGGATTAACCGATTATTTAAAAAAGGATTCCATTTTATTGATTGAATGGCCTGAAAAAGCAGAGAAATGGCTCCTGCCCCCCAGCGTATGTATCCATTTTGATATTCAATTAAATAATAATCGCCTTGTTAGCATCACCTCCGATTCCCCGCAGTTAAAAAATAGAACCATTTAAAATGCAACAAACAACCCAATGAAAAGTGCGCTCTTTAAAGGGGGCGTTATAATGCGCCAACACAGAATTTCTATTTTAAATAAAGAGCAGGTGATGAAAGATATTAAAATACTTGGTGTTGATATTTATTG
>NZ_VFIV01000019.1 GCF_019425495.1 Coxiella endosymbiont of Ornithodoros amblus | reverse complement strand
ATCACCATCGTAAGCAATACTTAGCATAAAAATATTAATTTTCTGTTTGTCACAATACCAATTCGTTCGCTCTATCAGGAGATAACACTCCTGCTCCGATCCAAGCGCAGCGCTAAAAATCCAGCGGGGGAAACCTCAATAAGTCGCTGTTAGAACGGATATAATTTACAATCTTATATTGTCACGACGGTTAAAACTGATTCGTTAGAAATTTCAACGAACAGAGGTGAAAGGAATTGAGGACGATAGTTTTTGATGTTCGAGCGAGTGGTAATAGTCAATTGGTTTTGGAGGAAAGGGCCGATAAAGCTTCGATTAATATCGAGGGGAACGGCTAGATAGATGCGCGCCAATTAAACTAATTACTAGGGAAGCGCGCAGTTAAGAAAAGATAGTTAATTAAGTTTAATGTAATTTCTTGTTCCTGGTTGTGGGAGAGAGTTTAAGGGGTAAGACGGTGGAACAACAAAACGTTCCGCTGTTAAAAAGATGCGCCGAATGCGCGTGTCACCAAGCGGGTTTATGAAGAAGCTAGCGTTGATTTTAGAGAGCGAAGCTTGAGATTAATGCAGCGGATCAAACGGGTGTTCAATCGTTTGTATACAGAGTGGTTGAACCGGCAGGAATTCTACTGAATACTCAGCAGCTTTTCTGACCATTTCATCAACTTAACTGCTTTTGTTATGTATAGAGGTCCCAACACAGTTGATCGGTCCGCAGCACGTCAAACCGTATGTCAAAAGTAACAAGAATGGCGGTAACGATGCGCAGACGATAGATCAAGCGGCTTCCCGGGCCCAGATGCGGTTTGTGCGAGGTATATTTTTACGAATGACACTGACGGTTGCATTTCTTTGAGAAATCCTTTATCAAAGGCGGATAATGACAGATTATAAAGACACATTGAACCTCCCTCAAACCGATTTTCCGATGCGGGCGAACTTACCTGAGCGAGAACCGCAGACTCTGGCTCGTTGGCAAGCACTCGATCTTTATCAAAAAATTCGCAAAGACAGAGAAGGGCAGCTCAAGTTTATTTTGCATGACGGCCCTCCTTATGCTAATGGTCGGGCTCATTTGGGCACTGCCTTTAATAAAACGCTCAAAGATATCGTTGTTAAGTCTAAAATCTTAAGTGGCTTTGATGCTCCCTTCGTTCCGGGCTGGGATTGTCATGGCTTACCTATCGAGCTTAATGTAGAGAAGAAATTAGGTAAGGACAAATTATCAGCTAGTGCTTTTCGTCAAGCTTGCCGAGATTATGCTTTTTCTCAAATTGAGCTCCAGCGGGATGACTTCCAACGATTAGGTGTGTTGGGTGATTGGCAACATCCTTACCTTACGATGGACTTTGGTTACGAAGCGGATACAGTGCGGGCGTTAGCAAAAATCGTGGCTAATGGTCATTTGCTGCGTGGGCAAAAACCGGTGCATTGGTGCTCGGCGTGCGGCTCCGCGTTAGCAGAGGCGGAAGTCGAATATCGCGATAAAGCATCGCCTGCCGTTGACGTAGGATTTGAAGCGGTCGACGCTGAGGTGGTGCGGCAACGTTTTGGCGTGAAAAATGCAACGACTCGGGTATCAGTTCCCATTTGGACCACGACGCCATGGACTTTACCAGCCAATGAAGCGGTCAGCGTTCATCCTGAATTGGATTACGCGCTTGTAAAAAGCGAATTACAAAATCAACCTATTTATTTAATATTAGCAAAGGACCTAGTAGACAGTGCCATGCAACGTTACGGTGTCGATGACTACGAAGTGCATGGCAATTTAAAAGGCGACGCTTTAGAGGGAATGCAATTACAACATCCTTTTCTGGATCGAATTGTTCCCATTATTTTAGGCGAACACGTAACGACAGAAGCCGGAACAGGCAATGTGCACACGGCGCCAGCGCACGGTTTGGAAGATTATTTCATTGCTGAAAAATATAATTTACCCATTAATAGTCCCGTCGATCCGAGAGGTCGTTTTATCGCTGACATGTTTTTGGTGGGTGGTCAGCCGGTTTTTAAAGCGAATGAACCGATTATCGTGTTGTTAGCGGATAGCGGACATTTATTGCATTCGGAAACCATTCAACACAGTTATCCTCACTGCTGGAGGCACAAAACGCCATTGATTTTTCGCGCAACGCCCCAATGGTTTATTGGCATGAATAAAAATGGATTGCGCGGTCGGGCATTAGCGGAAATTGAAAAAGTAACCTGGCTTCCTGCGTGGGGAGAGGCGCGGATCGGAAAGATGGTAGCTGATCGTCCAGATTGGTGTATTTCGCGACAGCGCTTATGGGGAATTCCCATTCCTTTATTTATCCATAAAAAGTCGGGCGAATTGCATCCTAAGACGCCGGCTTTGATGGAAAAAGTAGCGAAATTAATCGAAAAAAAAAGTGTGGATGCTTGGTTTGATTTAGATCCGAAATTTTTATTGGGCGACGATGCTGATCATTATGAAAAAGTAACGGATGTTTTGGACGTATGGTTTGATTCGGGAGTGACGCATTTTTGTGTGTTGAAAAAACGTCTCGAATTGAAGGTACCGGCAGATATTTATTTAGAAGGTTCCGACCAACATCGTGGTTGGTTTCAATCATCTTTATTAACCTCGTTGGCTATTCGCGATAAAGCGCCTTATAAATCGGTATTGACTTATGGTTTTGTGGTCGACAGCCAAGGTCGAAAAATGTCGAAATCGCTGGGTAACATCATTCTACCCACCGATGTGGTGAAGAATCTCGGCGCTGATGTGCTGCGCTTATGGGCAGCTTCGATGGATTACACTGTAGAAGTAAATGTATCAGATGAAATTTTGAAGCGCACTTCAGATGCCTATCGGCGAATTCGTAACACGGCACGATTTTTATTATCGAATTTATATGATTTTGACCCTAAAAAAAATAAGGTGGGGGTAAATCAATTAGTCGCGTTAGATCGATGGGCTATTTTCACCACGCAAAAATTGCAGGAAAAAATTATTACCGCGTACGATCACTATCGTTTTCCTGCTGTTTACCAGGCAATTCATAATTTTTGCACAGTAGAAATGGGCAGCTTTTATTTGGATATTATTAAGGATCGGTTGTACACCAGCAAACAAGCGGGTTTACCCAGGCGTTCAGCGCAAACCGCATTGTATTATATTGCAGAGGCATTTGTCCGTTGGATAGCTCCTATTATTAGCTTCACGGGCGATGAAATTTGGCAATTTATGCCGGGTGATCGTGAACCTTCTGTTTTTTTAACACACTGGTTTTCGGATTTTCCCAATGCGGCATTAAGCGAGGAAGAAGAGCAGCAATGGCAGTTGTTGTTGCAAATTCGCGATGAGGTGAATAGAGCGTTAGAAACGTATCGTAATGAAGGTAAAATTGGTTCGGCATTAGCCGCTGAAGTTGTGTTGTATGCGGATGAAAGATTGGATGCCGCTATAGCAACACTTGATGAAGAACTGCGTTTTGTATTAATTACTTCAGAAGCAAGTATGTCACCGTTCAATAAAAAAGGTAAGGCAGCTTTTGATACCGCTCTGCCTGGTTTGGCGTTAGAAATTAACGTGTCTGAATTTGAAAAGTGCGCGCGCTGCTGGCAGCGTCGCTCCAGTGTGGGGCAGATTAAAGAACACGCCGATTTGTGTGATCGCTGTGTGAGCAATACATTTGAAAACGGCGAAATACGACAATTTGCGTAGGAATAGACAATGGTAACGAAAAAATCAAAAAAGCCTGCTCATGGCTGTGGTTGAGTGTGTTGGTGATCCTTCTTGATCAATCGAGTAAATACTTGGCAAATCATTTTTTAGCCTTTGGACATCCTGTTAAAATATTAGCATTTTTAAATTTCACATTAAGTTACAATACCGGCGCCGCATTTAGCTTTTTAGGAACGGAAAACGGTTGGCAAATTATTTTCTTTGCCGCTATTTCTTTCGTTGTTTCCGTCTTTCTAATTTTGTGGTTAAGCAGAACCCCCCGTTCGGAGATTATGATCTCGCTGGGATTATTGTTAATTATTGGGGGAGCACTCGGCAATTTTATCGATCGTCTTCATTGGAGGTATGTGACTGATTTTATCGATTTTCATATTAAAGATTGGCACTTCGCCACTTTTAATGTGGCTGATAGTGCTATTTGCGTAGGTGTTTTTTTATTGATCGTGCATATGTTATTAACACCACGCGCTAAGCCTTGATTCCAATACTTGCTTCCGTTTGCCTTTTAGTGACTCGATTGATAATATTCCACAGTGATCCGCAGCTTGTTTTGCTTGAAGAATTGCTTTAATGAGATAGCTTTCCATCGTTAGTTGACTGAGTTGAAAAAGATAATCCCGAGATTCGCTTTCTATTTTCAAATGAGTTATAATTCCGCGTCCTGGTAAATCTAATTAAGGCTATGAAATTCTTATAAAGGCTTGCGATTCTTAGCAATCCAACCTCTGCTGAACGACGATTGGCCACCATAAGACTGTAACGGTAAGAGCCGGATAAGCAAGCACAGTCAAATCGACATAGTCATCGCTATGAGAAGCTCCAACAAGCTAAACCCCGATAGACTCACTTTCAGACGCTATTTTGGATGAATTTTAATTCCACCGATATCGTACTAATCCACTCCCAACCCTTGTCATTTTGCCAGAAATCGTTATCATTGCTCGTCTTAGGTGTTTTTGGGCAATAAGAATCGCCCCAAGGCCACACAACAAGCGGGGGTCGTTAGCTCAGCTGGTAGAGCAGCGGACTTTTAATCCGTTGGTCATAGGTTCAAATCCTATACGACCCAACATTAAATAGATTTTATCTGTTGGGCTTCGCAGCCCAACCAACACGCTAATATCCGGCTCTTTCCTATTTCTATAGTCACTGTGTCCAAAAATTAAGCACTTTGAAAAAGTGGTCAAAATTCATTCAGTGATTTTAATAATGAGTTTAATGTGAAAAAATTATTTCTAATCTTACTCTTTTCAGTAACTCCGTTTTTTGCTTTCGCTCTTGACACATTGGAATATGGAGATGAGTTTTGTTAATAAAACAATGCAAAACCTGGAAGTTAAAAAAATATAAGCGCCGTCTCAGGAGAGATTCACGACCCAGAGGGGGGAAATAGGCCATTTTCAATAGACGCTGGTGACACTATCTCTGGTGTTTTCTTGACTCACCATCATTCACATGGTTAAGCATCTTTTGATATCGATTGGGATAGAAATGGCTGTTAAGGTGGAAGCGTACTATTCCCAACCGAATATCGTTAAAAGCGATGATAAATCGGATTGTTTCTTTCCTTGAAATACCGGTAAACACTTCGCCCTCTTAGCATCAAGCCCTTGTAATTAAAAAATTAAAACTAAATTATATATTGATCCCTAAAAACATCTTCTGATTATTGAAACGCGCGAGCACATCAAAGGCAATTTCAGCGAAAAAAGTCGGTAGCTCAAAAAACAGAAAAATTATTGAAATTCATAAGTTGGTTTTCCCGATGGGAATAGCTTTCTCAAGTCGCATGTGATCTGGCACTCAACCATACGTGCCTCAAGCGACCCTACTGTTTCTCTATTCTTACTATAGTAAAATCATCGCTAATATCTAATATTAATATAAATATAATCGATCTTATCCATATATAATATTCACTTATTTTAATAATGTCATGGCAATTAAAATTAATATGCAGGCTTTTGATTTTAATAGCTGTCTTTTTAACGAAAAATATGTAGAAGCATTTAAGGAAAAAAATAAATTAAAAGATTGTCTAATTGACGCTAATAAAAAGCTTATAGCTCATTCATATTATGGAGGATGTAAAAAGCGAATTTTATAGCGAAGTTGTATTTACGGTAGGTTCAAATAGACAATCTTTTGAATTAGATTCTTATAATGCATACAGCACCCTTATTGAGCCAGAGACACATTCTTACTTTTTTATTATTACGATGGCTTACTGTGGAATATCAAGACAGATTTAAAGCTCAAGAAATATTCCCTAAAACTAACGTTGAATACGACAATTATTTGTTAGTAGGCACCTATGGGAATAAACTTCAGGGTAGTAGCTTTTATACAAGCAGTTAATCAATGGTCTAAGCTATGGAATGAAATGGAGAAAGTCACGGATGTGGGTGAAGCATTTGACCTTTATAGTAAATACGAAGAGGAATCTCTTAAAAGTCAACGTTTTATTTCGATAACACAAAGTTAAATTTAACTTATGTTCAAACTCACAAATTTGCGTTTCTATACCAAGATGTAATAATTGCCTATAATTTTTATGACGATAGAGAGGATATTCTTAACGGGTTAGAAATCTTTTTTAAACACAATCCCGATTTTATTCTTAAGAGTCTTATCTTTCGTCTGCATCATTATGCCGAAGTAGACATCAATACCGTTTCAGAAGTATAAGGAAAAGGAGAAATTGATCATCATTATGAGTCAAGCATAAAACATTCTGTCAACCGAGCTCTGTAGTAACACTCTATTACGTACTACTGAAGTTCGGTTAGCTCAAATTCTTAATGGCGATAAGCTTCTGCAGTTTAAATTGAACGGAGATGAACGTTTAATGCTTGCTCAGTTTAGAGAGCAGCATGCTCAAAGGTTGAGAAGCGTTATTCATGGATATTTTGGCTTTTTCAGAAATTCAAGATTAGATTATTTAAAATCGAATCTAACAATAGACGAAATCTTAAAACATGCCTCTATGAAAACGGGGGTCGAACAAAAGATATTATCACCCAACTGGGTTGAATAGATGAAAAAGGAAAAGTGAATTCAAACTATTCTCACGTTTTGCTAGACGCGATGAAGAGAGTTCAGGAATTATTTGGAAAAAATTAAAGAATTAAACGCTCAATTTATATGACATCGTTTCTCAGTCGATAAACTCGAAAGTGGCAATAACGGCCAGGCTTTTATTTATTATCAGATTTGATAAAAAAATATGATAATAAAAGCCTGATCTTAATTTCTGTTTTTTTAATAAGCACTTATTTGTAATAATTAAAACTATCTAAGGAGTTGTTGGTGATAGCTTGGCAGACAATGATAGTCTGCATTTTTTCATAAGGGCGTTTTAATTCTTCAAAGACAGCCGTCTCGTCCCAATTTCCCTCTGGGACGGTGGTATCGTAACGGGTTGAAGAAAAAATATAATGTATGCTCGCCCACAATAAATATAGTGGCCATGCGCATCGGGCTGGTTCTGCACTCCTATAAATAACGCAGTGTGAGGATTCAATGGCTTGAGATAATTTGGAATCTTCTTTACGCATGTGGCCTAAATCGGTGACATTCAGCTCACGAGCGGCCTTTCGAATGACTCGCACCCTGATTTATCATCAATTTGGGCAATCCATCGCGCTGAAAGAGGGAGTTGCCGAGCTTGGCGGATTAAGCGCCCCCTTGTTCGCTAGTTTCATCCATTTGTTGCCAGAAACTTCGATCTCTTCATAGAGGTTCGTCTGTTTCAGATTATGGGCTTGACTTGGCATTGAGCCTTATTTTCTAAGATGCATGGAGGGCAATACCCGTCCCAGGATCGAAAGGTATTCGCCGTACCCTTTTCTAAGGAGGGAAATTGATATTTTTCTATGGTGGGTTGGGGTCGGCGAAGCTGGGCAAAGAGAAAAGACAGAATATTAAACGAATCTATAGATAAAATAAGACCTTGACGCTGCATAGAAAACCCATCGTTAGAAATAGTACAATTGTGAATGTAGAGAGCATAAAATGTAATAGAATAGAAAGACGTCCATGGTGTCCTATCATTCTCCCCTAGCACAACCATTTCAATTTTAGCTTTTCGTCATCCCCGCACAGGCGTAACCCAGGCACACCTTCACGGCGAAGTCGGGAGGAGACACAGACTAGGGGGCTAAGAAAAACACCGATGGTGTTTTTCTTAGCCTTTTAGCCGGGACTCCCGTGACTTCGGCTGTGAAGCCATCGATTCTTTGCCTGTCAGTAGACGGGCTACGCATGGGAACAATTGGGGGGGTTTTGGAATTAAGGCTAATAAAAAAACAACCTAGAATGGGAAGTCTCATATCAAAGATTGCTGCGCCCTTTTTACACGTCTGTCATTTTTTTTCGCTTATTTATACCATTCGTAGGTTTATAAAATTTTAGTGGTTGATAAAACTTAGTCACCAATGGCTAACGGGTATTCATTAATTTTTGAGAGTGATTGAATTTCAACAAGGCTATTGGTGTGAAATATTTCGTCGGCCTCTAAAAGATCTTTTGGAGATAAAGTTTTTTTAATAGATATGTCAGTTTTGGTGGCGATATCGATAACTATCTGGCGCACAATCCCGGGTAATAAACCATCCTCAATTTTTAGTGTAAATATTTTCTGATTAATAATAGAAAATAAGTTACCAACGCTCCTCTCAGTTACAGCACCTTTGGTATTTAGCATAACCCCTTCAGCAGATTCATTTTTTATCGCTTGTTGTCTAGTTAAAATAGGTTCTAAAAAATTAAGTGTTTTTAAGTTGAAACAAGGGGAAATATTCATTACGTCTAATATCAGTGATACAAAGAGTTTGATAAATATCAGCTTGTTTTTTATATGGAATAATAGACTTTCGCACTGAGTTTTGAGTTCAATCAAGGAAAAATTAATCAGAATGAATAATTTCTTAGCCAAGGTCGCTAATCGGTTATAATGTTTAGCGAAAAAGAGGAACTTGCTCTTTTCGGTTTTAATAGTTTCAAATAATCCATCGCCAAACAAAAAATTTCGATCATTGGAATAGATAACAGGTATATCAGCAGAAAGAATTTTTTTTATAAAAATAATTTTCATGCGTTTTATTAATTAAAAAAATATTATACAAGAGATGAGAGATTAATTGCTACTTTTTAACAATTAATGCGTCATTTTTGAATCACAGGATAGCTTGATGAGGACATTGCGCTCTCTGTAGACTTTGATTTTTCGTATTTATAATGAGGGCCTTTGAGAGCTCCAGGTAAGCTGATGAAGCGATCCATGTTTTTGATGAAGCTCAATAATCTCTTCCATAAAATAAGAATTTATTACATTCATGTGGATGAGTAAAATTAATTTTGTTGGTCTATCCACTTTCTTTTCAGATTTTCTTCGTACTCTAAGTGTTTGTGCCAATATGAAATTAAGATAGTGTTGACGAAAACTGTTCAAGTATAATTTTTGTTTCTCCCAGGGAATATTTAAAAATCTAAAATTAATCTCAAAATCTTTCACATCCACTGTAATCGGTGGGGAAATGAAATTGTTCAAAAATAAACATTTTCTAAATTATTTGTATTTCGATCTTCCTGCCACTTCGGAAAGATAAGGGAAACGGTAGTATTTTTTGGTGGAAAGTAAGTTTGTTAAAATAGGATTAGCTTTTTGAATATCAGAAATACACCAATCTATTGCCTTATGATTTAAATTTTTGTAAGAATAACTCTGATTTCTCAGAATTTTTTGCACCCATTTAAATGAAAGGAATCATTCCCATTGGACTTACTCAATCAAACCGGCCGTTACAAAACCTGTGGTGGGTATGTGATATTGATCAATGGTGTTAAAATTTTCACGAAGCGATTATTCTCGCGGCGATATTTGCCTGGATCACTGTGAATTTGGCCAACAAACAAGGAGTCATCAATGGTTAATGCGATCTCTTTAGCACAAAGAGCATTAAGAGGCAGCAGAAGAAAAATGATAAAGAGGAAGAAAAAACGCCTCTGGCGGAGTTTCATAAAATAGCTTCCTTGCTAATTTTGTTTAAAAACTATAGAAGATGAAGTTCCTTTTTTCCAAAGCAAGGATTTTAAAAATCAACAGAATCAGAGAGGGGTTTTTCTGCTATCGATATAAATGTCTTCTCTTTTATTTAGCAAACGCATGCGACTAAGACATTTTAAGGGCTAGTTGTCTTGAAATAGCCGTCGATATTCCTCTTTCCAGCGCATAGGGGAAACACGTGGCTTTGTTTGTACGAACCGTTCATGACTAAACTGGGCAAGGACGCGCCAGAGTGCTTGAGGTTTGACGGCGTAGTACAAGTGCGAGCAGGAGATGAGACTGTAAGGCGTGTTTGATTAAACGGTATGCAGAATTTTGTAGCGTGAAACTTTTGGATGGTTTGTCAGTATGAGAGTTGTCGCGTCTTGAAGTAACATGAAATCTTGTTGTTGAAGTGTTGGGATGTGAATATAAATATCACCTAAATCACGATTAATGAATCGTGTTGGATGCTATTCTTTGAAAACGATTAAGATATTTTTGTATTGGCTTCTAACTCAATGCCATAAATTAAATAGAGATACAAAAAAGCATTTAAAGTGAGAGCTACATGACGTAGGAAAAAATTTTTTTGAGTGTGCATTACCTTAATCAAAATTAGTAATTTTGATAAAGGCGAATGGCTAAAGAGGAAAATCAACAGAATAATCGTTTCGTTCTCGGAAAAAGGGATAAGGAGGTTTTCTCTCATGAGTGCGCTTAAATGACGTTAGTCATTATCATAATGATTGGAAATGATTGTACATGTACTTCAATTCTATCAATATAATCATAAATATTTTAAAAAAAAATGGTTCTCTTTTGCAAAAATACGTTGTAGTAGGTTTCCAATCCGGTCCTCATGCGACAAGTGCCCGGTTATATTCTTCGTGCCACGCTAGTGATGCGGATGCCGATAGGCAGTTGAGATGCAGCTTGGGAGTAGAAAAGCGAAGGATCAGAGTGCGAAATGATAGTGTAAGGGAATGGTTAAGGAAACTGTATCAAATCAAAAAAGTTTATTCTCTGAAATCAATTGACTAAACTTTTGAGGTAACACATTTTCAAATTGCCAGGGATGACAGGGTAAAAGCCAATAGTGTTAAGGATTGAGTTTTTGTTGTTGTAATTGGAAGCGCCAATTAGCATAGATAGTAGGAAAATGTTTTTTAAAAATGGTATTTATGTCTTTTTTGGAAGTCAAACTTTCATGCTGAGAGCAATCTTTGTGTAAAGTGAGAAAGAAAATATTATAGCATGCTTTGAAATCGGGAGAATATTTGAGACTTGCCTAACAGGATAATCCGATCCTATTTTTATAGGTCGGATGTAAAGGATCACCAATAGAACCCCTTTTATCTAAAAAAGCCAGATAATCGAATTTATTTTTTCTTGCTTCCAGTCAATTCCAAAAATTATTATAGCCTAAACTTTTTATCGACTGAGCTAATTCAGAAAACTATTTTCGGTGGTAAACAAGGAAGAGGATAGTGTTTTCTATGCTGTTTATAAATTCATCGTGAAGAAGTTTTCTGGCAGTATGAACTATCTGCATGGGAGGTTAGTTATTCAGTTTTAAATCAACCAAAACAGGTCAAAGCTTTTCCTTTGTTGGATCAATTAACGCGTAGGATAAAATAAAAAGCTGATCTCTGATTTCCCCTTTCTAGCGGCGGGACCATTTAAGGCGAAGATATTGCTATTTCTTTTTCCGGAGATGACATAGGTTTCCAGCCGTTCGCCATTGTTGAGATTGACAACGTGTACTTGCTCATTGGCAGTGAGCTGCGCTTTTTCCATAATTTCCTCGTCGATAGTAATGCTTCCTATGTAATTAAGCTCTTTGTGAGTAATCATAGCATAAGAAATTTTTGATTTTAAAACAGAAATTAACATTCTTAGTCCCCTATGTTAAAAATGTAAATATTCGATCAACTTGGGTTTCAATTTTATTTAATTAGTCTCTTGAATAAGTGGATACTTTTATTTACTTATATTAAAAGCAAGTTATCCAATGTTTACAAAACAAGATTGTCAATTAATCGGATATTCCCTATATATACAGCCGCAAAACGGCGATCGTCATAATCCTCCACATAGTCCACTTTAATGCCTTCGTGAATAAGCGATTTTTTGATATCCTCACAAGAAGTACCCGAGTGAAAAATCTCAGAGAAACGTTGGGCTAATTTATATTGGTTCTCTGTCAAACGGCGGTTGCGCGAACTTAGAGGTAACCCAAATTCATCTCGTACAATTTCGCAGCCGATGATTTCAGTATCTAGAAAAAAGGCTTGTACTAAGCCTTTTACTAATCGCAATTGTTGATAGTCTTTTTCGCCAAAATAAGCGCGAGTTGGTTTTGTAAGAAGTAATAATTTCATTACTACCGTAAGCATACCATCGAAGTGGTGGGGTCGAAATTCGGCTTCTTGGTTGTTGATAGTGGTATTTGTAATTTTATAAGTATAATGATCGGGGTAAAGCGCTTCGTTAGTTGGAGTTAAAACGTAATCGAGCTCGTTTTCTTTTGCCATTGCAATATCTTGGTCAAAGGTGCGCGGATAATTTTTAAAATCATTTTTATCATTGAATTGGGTAGGATTAACAAAGAGGCTTAATACCGTGATTTCATTTTCACATTTGGATCGCTCTAATAAACTCAGATGACCAGCATGCAAATTCCCCATTGTGGGAACAAAACCGATGGAAAAATCGTTCAGCGTTTCCCTAATTAATTGCCAATCGTTTAATGATTCAATCGCTTTAGTCATTATTTTTCTCAATAACCATGTGTCTCATGATGAGGGTAAAGAGCGGTTTTTACTTCGTTATCAAAACTATTCAATGCTTCTTTTATAAGCTCAAAACCATTTAAAAATTTTTTAAGATATTTAGGCTTAAATTGGTCGTTCATTCCGAGAAGATCTTGTAATACCAGTACCTGTCCAGAAGTTGCAGGACCGGCGCCAATTCCAATTGTGGGAATGGAAATCGAATCGGTTATTAATTCTGCTAATTCGCTTGCCACGCATTCTAATACCACCGCAAAACAACCAGCTTTAGCCAATGTTTTCGCATTCGTCACTAATTTTTCAGCAGCCGATTGTTCTTTGCCTTGAACTTTAAAACCACCGAAAGCGTGGACAGATTGAGGAGTTAAACCAATGTGACCCATGACTGGAATTCCCGATTTCACGACATGACGAATTAATTTTAAATTACTGTCATCGGCACCTTCTAGCTTAATTGCCTGCGCGCCTGATTGCATTAGCTTTTCAATTGCATTCATGCTCATGGTTAAGTTTTTTCGATAAGAGCAAAAAGGCATATCGCCGATAATAAATTTATTGGGAGCACCTTTTGAAACAGCTTGAACGTGTTGTGCGATCATATCGACTGTCGCTGGAAGAGTGGTTGCATGACCATACATTACCATCGCTATACTGTCACCCACTAAAATGCAATCCACATTACTTTTCGAAATAATGTAAGCCGACCAATATTCGTAACAAGTCACCATGCTGATTTTTTTATTGTCGTTTTTCATTCGTTGGAAATCAGGTGTATTCATAGGATCACCAATTATTTAAATAACCGCCTTTCCCGCCTTCGTGGGGAGAAGTAGTTTTTGAACGGGAAACAATACGAGAAAAAATAGTTATCGAAGAATAACTACAATTGAGGAGAAAAGCAAATATATAATAACAAGCCTTACTACGCAGTCGACTCCGAATCCACAGATTCTAGCGTATTCGCTTAATGTTTCTGCGTTGAAATTTCTGGAGGGCATGATTTCGCCGCGAGGTATAAAGCGATCAAACTAAAAAGCGCGATCACGATGCAATCCCATCCAAAGGGGATAATCGCAATGCCACCGGCCCCACCGAAACGAGATAAGAAATCAATGTCAGACCTCCGAGATAAACGACCAGTCATAAGCTGTATTTGAGCTGAATATTTCGCAGTCATCGTTGTTTTTATTTTTGGAAAACAATGAAAAAGAAAATACCGATTAAAATAGCGATAAATAATTTTTTAATGATTTTCCAGCCGAATCAGAATACCATTAAATTACAAATACAAATATAAAATGCTAAAGTAGATAATAATAAAATCCCTTCTGGCAGATTAAAGAGGAAATTTGCGTTTGGCATTTGATAACGAAGCGTAATCAAGGAAATTGGTCACATTCCATAAGAAATAACCACGGCCGAAACTAAAAAAATTAATCATGCTCTGCCAACCGGAAAGAACAAAAAATAAAATAAAATCTGTTAAGCCATTTAACGCAATGCATCAGGCAGGGATTGTTTTTTTATTGAGCCGAAAAAAAGCTGGAAAATACGCATTTTTACTGATTCCATAGACAATGCGGGAAGTCGATGCGACATAAATCAGCTCCCCGCCTAGAGGCGAAATGACAGTATTTGCATAAATTATGCAGCTAAACCAACTCAACCCCAATAAAGCCGAAATCCCGGAAGAAGGCCCAACATCGCCGGTAGAGCTACTCTACTGTGAGCATTCTTTTCTTAAAAAGGGGCTATGAATGGCGTCAATAAAGGCGAGTTTTAATAATCAATACAATAATAAAAAAACACGATCGAACCTATAATGGCGAGTGGAATTGCTTGCCTGTGATTTTTAGTTTCAGCAGCGAGCTCAACGCCGTAAAGCAAACGCAATGCCGCCCATCGAAACTGCGCTGACAATACAATACCATGCCAATCAGAGGGGGAAAAGCCGCCATAAGAAAAGAAATTTTTTACATGGAATCAAAGAATTAAATAAGTGTGATAGCGATCACCAGAATAATACCAATTTTAAAAACCGTCATTAAAACATTTGATCGAACCAAATGCTTGACACTCACAATATTGGACCAAAATAAAAAGAACATAAGCAATGTAGCTCCCACTAATCCTTCATGTGTCAACACGTGTTGATTACCGTGAAGATAAGTGAGATGAGAAAAAACTGGTGTATTGTAAGGTTACCAGAACCTCAATTAGCGGCATAACAACACAAGAAAGTCAGGCAATACAAACTCATCATAAAACCCGTGGCCATTCCGTGGCTGTATTAAGGGGTTCACACAATCCCACCGGTAACAGGGAACATCGTGGATAACTCAGCAAATGTAAACGCCACTATTAATACTACTAACCCGCCACCAAGCACGAAACCAACGCCGCGGGTCCGGCTGTTTTTGCTGCAAAGTAAGGGCTAAACAACCGCGCGGAACCGATCATGCCGTTAATTGAGATAAGTAGTATAATTAGGGGAATAAAATCCCGTATTCCGCTTCGCTTCATGCAGGCTACATTGGCTTTTGTCTGGCGGAAATCCTCTAGGTACATTAAAATTTCACCCATGAACATCGCCGGTAAACGCAATCTTACGGATTCACCTTGCATCGGCATTTGCAGCGCCACGGCTTTAGGCGATGCTGTGTGCATTGGCTGTGGGCGTACATTTGATGAAGTATGCCGTTGGAATACGTTATCCGACGAAGAAAAAATAGCCATTAACCACCGGTTGGCAGAAAAAATAATGAGATATGATGAAATAAATATAGGGTAAAAAATGTTAGAAATTAATCTATTAATTGAAAAACTTAATGAACTGAAGGCGCGCTCCGACGTCTTGCGGAGGTATCTTTGACCTCAGTACGAAAGAAACCCGTCTTTTAGAAATTCAACGCGAGCTTGAAAATCCTGCTGTTTGGCAAGACCCTGAAAAAGCACAATCGTTAAGCCGCGAACGATCCGAATTAGAAGCGCTTATTCAGCAATCCGATATCATCGATCAGCGTATTAGCGACGCCATCGAAATGGCGCAACTTAGCAAGCAAGAAAAAGAGGCGGATTTAATTACCGATTTAAATAAAGACTTCAAACAGCTTGAAAAAACAATCGCTGAAATGGAATTTCAGCGTATGTTTTCCGGTGAAATGGACTCAAATAATGCTTATCTTGACATTCAGGCTGGCTCAGGTGGGACAGAAGCGCAGGATTGGGCAGAAATGCTATTACGAATGTATTTGCGCTGGGGCAATAAACACGGCTTCACAACTACGCTAATGGAAGCTTCTCCTGGTGAAGTGGCTGGAATAAAAAGCGCAACTATCGAATTTACAGGGAGTTATGCGTATGGCTGGCTGCGTAGTGAGACAGGCGTTCACCGACTAGTCCGTAAGTCTCCTTTTGATTCGAGCAACCGCCGTCATACTTCGTTCGCTTCGGTTTTTGTGTCACCCGAAATTGATGATGATATTGAAATTGAAATCAATCCAGAGGAATTACGCATCGACACTTATCGCGCCAGAGGTGCGGGAGGGCAGCACGTAAACCGGACGGATTCGGCAGTCCGCATCACGCATTTGCCCTCTCGGATTGTGGTCCAGTGTCAAAATGACCGATCACAGCATAAAAATAAAGCGCAAGCCATGAAACAGCTTCGGGCAAAGCTTTATGAGATAGAAATGATGAAACAACAGGAAAAACAAGCTTTGCTAGAAGCCTCTAAATCCGAAATCAGTTGGGGAAATCAAATTCGCTCGTACGTTTTAGACGCCTCCCGTATAAAAGATTTGCGAACAGGCGTTGAAACCAGTAATGCCCAGGCTGTGTTGGATGGCGATATCAATTTATTCATCGAGGCCTGTCTAAAACAAGAAGATTTTAATGACACTGCTCGATGAAAAATGAAGTGGAATAGCATTTTATTCGCGCCAGCGGCGGGGCCCCCGGCGGTCAGAAAGTCTAAAAAGCGACCACGGCCCAACTTCGTTTTAACGTGCCTCAAATCTTCTTTACTCGAGGAAATAAAAGAAAGGCTTGTCCCCATAGCGGGAAATCGAATTAACACCGAAGGCGAGTTAGTTATCATCGGGAGACGTTACCGCACACAAAAGCAAAATCGTCAAGGTGCCTTAGAAGTCTTATTCATTTTGTCGAACTTGCAGCTCAGAAACCGAAGAAACGGAAAAAACTAAACCCACGCGTGCCGCCTGTGAAAAACGGCTAACTGACAAACGCAAGCCGTGCGGAGACTAAACGCCGACGTCGCGGGGTTGATGCCTAGTAGCTCGTATTTTGGGATAAACGCCAAGAGCTTTTTTCGAGGCAAGCATTCTCAGGGTGCGATTGAAAATGTAGGTTTCCTACGCCGTCTCACGGGCCCAGTAGCTAAGTAGCCCAATGAGAAAAGCGAAATATAGGGACGATAGATGACATCATTGTTTTCCCATGTTTCGCTTCGCTCATACGGGTTACCTGTTGAAAACCTCCACTTTTAATCGCATCCGTGTTCACAAGGCTGAATGACAACAACCTCATACTCAGTTATGATAAGGGCCTTTATATAAGCAGTGATATGGAATTAAAAGATCAAATAAAAAAAGAAAATGAACAAATCGCGCAGCGTAAATTAAAATTAAAGAAGCGGCGTGAAGACGGCCAAGCTTACCCTAATGATTTTAAGCGCGATAGTTTAGCGGGTGATTTATGTGCTGTTTACGATCGATTCGACAGTGGTGCATTAACCGCAAAGGCTATCCGTGTCAAAATGGCAGGTCGGATGATGGCCCGGCGGATTATGGGAAAAGCCAGTTTCGCCCATATCCAAGACATGAAAGGGCGTATGCAAATTTATGTCACGCGTGATAGCCTGCCAAAAGACGTCTACTCAGACTTTAAATCCTGGGATTTGGGAGACATCATCGGTGTCGAAGGGGAGCTTTTTAAAACAAAAACAGAGGAGTTGTCGGTTAAAGTAGATCAGATTCGTTTATTAACAAAAGCATTACGACCAATGCCTGATAAGTTTCACAGGCTTCATGATCAAGAACAGCGGTTCCGTCAACGTTACCTTGATTTAATTGTCAACGAATCATCTCGTCATCTATTTCAAACTCGCTCGCAAGTTATCGCGCAAATCCGCCGCTTTCTTGACGATCGTGGCTACATTGAAGTTGAAACGCCGATGATGCATTCGTTACCTGGAGGCGCTGCTGCACGTCCCTTTGAAACGCATCACAATGCGATGAATATGGATTTATTTTTGCGAATTGCTCCTGAGCTTTATTTAAAAAGATTAGTCGTCGGTGGCTTTGAAAAGGTGTACGAAATTAACCGTAACTTTCGCAATGAAGGTATTTCAACACAGCATAATCCCGAATTCACGATGCTCGAGTTTTATCAAGCGTACACGACTTATAAAGATATGATGATACTTACTGAATCGATGATTCGCCACCTCGCCGAAAAAATTTTTGGCGTTATGGAAATAAAATATCAGGGGATGAGGATTGATTTGAATAAACCTTTTGCGCGTTTATCTCTGCGCGATGCGATTTTACAATTTAATCCTGAAATAACGCCCCACCAAATTGATCACCTCGAAACGGCGCGCGAATTAGCGCATAAATATAAAATTGCTACCCCTACTCATTACGGATTAGGGAAAATCCAAGCGGAATTTTTTGAAAAACTTGTAGAAGAAAAGTTGCAACAACCAATTTTTATAACTCATTTTCCAAAAGAAGTGTCACCTTTATCCCGAGCGAATGACGAAAATGACTTTATCACTGATCGTTTTGAGTTTTATGTGGGCGGCCGTGAAATTGCTAACGGATTTTCCGAGCTAAATGATCCCGAAGATCAAGCCGCTCGCTTTCGCGAGCAATTAAAAGCACAAAATGCCGGGAATTTGGAAGCAATGAGTTTCGATGAAGATTACATCACCGCACTAGAATACGGACTTCCACCGACAGCAGGGGAAGGCATTGGTATCGATCGCTTAGTGATGCTTTTCACCAATAACGCTTCCATCCGCGAAGTCATTTTATTCCCCTTATTGCGCTCGAAATGAAAGCGCTCTGTTATTCCAAGCGACGATCTGTATATTTTTCAATGGCAGCCGACTAAACGCGATATCTCCATTTTCA
Source organism: Coxiella endosymbiont of Ornithodoros amblus (assembly GCF_019425495.1). Classification (GTDB taxonomy): domain Bacteria; phylum Pseudomonadota; class Gammaproteobacteria; order Coxiellales; family Coxiellaceae; genus Coxiella. Next base: position 4,636 of record NZ_VFIV01000019.1, on the reverse strand, counting down.
AGTGCAACATCCTGAATCACGGCTAATAGCTCATATCCAATTTTTTTACGAGCGGCCTCAACAACCACCCCCATCGTTTGATTATTTTGATTTTTTAATTCATCGCCGGGAGTTGTTGGGGTCTCACTATCCACCAAGGCTCGATAAAGGTGGCGTTTTAATTTGCCCAGATGCTCCGTGCGAGCAATAACTTCCTGTCCGATATAACATCCTTTAGTAAAACTAATCCCCCCCCATTTTTGTAAATTAATCATCTGCGGGATTAATTTTCCACTCGTCTGCGGGTATACCCACACAAGGCCGGCCCTAACATTCAAAGAACGCCAGTGATTTTCGTCCAATTCTTTAAGCGTTATTTCTGGAAGAGGGTAAACCTCTGCTTCATTTACAGCCAGTAATTCGAGCTTTGAAAAAACAGCATATTTTTTTAAATGCGTAACAGCGAGGGAGATCATGGATTTTGGAAGTAAAAAATAATAATCTTTGTTTTTTTGAAAAACAAAAAAATTCGCTACCATCCGCCCTTTAGAGTCACAACAAGCGCCAAAGACTCCTTGCGTTTCATTAATTTCGCGCACGTCACAAGTTAGCTGGCCTTGGAGAAAGGTAGCTGCGCTTTCTCCTTTAACAGAGATAAAGCCAAAGTGATTAATCGCAATAGTAATGGGTTTCATAAGGTTCTGTTTGTGGAATCGTTGTACTTAATTATAATCCTATTGCTTTTTAACCGAAAAGCATTATCGTGCCAGCTCCAAGATTTAATGATTAAAGATTAGCCACCATGAAAGCCGCTAGTACAGCCAATTCAACAACTTTGGGTTCGCCTCTTCAGCCGATCGCCTCAGGGGCGGTCTTGGCGTGGTTGATGTGGGAAGCAACAGCGTTATTTGTGCTGTTTCAGTTCTTTTTGCAGCTGTCTTCGGGTAAGATCGTTGACGGTTTGATGTAAAAGCTTTTCCCTAAGCGCTTTTGGTGCTGGGGTTTTAGCGAGAACTTATCGAGAACTTATTATTACGTTTACGTAGCTTTGCAAGTCCCGGCGGGTGATGATCGATCGTTTCGGCCCTCGGTGTTTATTGACGATGGGGGCCCTGATCTGTGCATCGGGCTGTTTTCTATTTGGTTCTTCTCATTTTTTATCGGTGGTGGTAGTCGGTCGCCTATTAATGGGGAGAGGTGCTGCATTTGCTTTTGTCGGTTATCTAAATGTAATTATGAAGATGCTTTAGGACGGATCAATTTGCCTTCATGGCGGCGATTGCTGAAACCATGGGGATAAGCGGGACGATTATTGGTGTTTTTTCCTAGCGGATTGGGTTCAACAGATGGGATGGAATCATTCGATGATCGCGGCTGCAGGCATTGCGGCTATTATAGTGGCTTGATTTGGTTAATCGTTCGGGACCGGCCATCTGGAGCAATACCTATACCCGTTCAATCTACAAAAATGTTGTGGCATGATTTTTATCTTTATGATCAAAAAGCCTAAGGCTTGGATTAATGGCGTCTATTCGGGCCTGATGTTTTCCATTGTCACCGTGTTTGTGGCGTTGTGGGCCATCCCCTATATGGAATTAACTCATCACCTTAGCTTAGTTAATGGCAAGAGTATGGTCTGTAATCTTGTTTTTATTGGGATTGGAACGCAGGACCTGTTATTGCCCGTTTGGATCGCCGAATGCCGCTCCGACGCCTGCTGCTGATAACGCGTGTTCATTTATTTCCGCGGCCTTGATAATGATTGTGTTTACGTGCCTCACTTGCCTTTGATGATGATAATGGGGTTAATGATGTTATTGGACGTTTTTGCGAGCAGTTACGTATTGACGTTTAGTATTTGCTAATGAAATTGTTCTGCCGCATATACGGGGCACACCAGCTTAGGTTTTACGAATGCTCTTTCAGAGTAGGGGCACAGCTCCCTTGTTACAACCGCTTATGGGCTTGATCCTACATTTAACTGCTCGGCATTTGATGGACACTGAATATTAATATTATGGCTATTCACGATTATCAAATGGCCTTAATCGTTTTACCCCTTTTGACTTTGGTCGGCGTCATTTTAGCAATGTGGATGCCGAATCGGAAGCTTACATAGTCTTTGCAATTCTCCAAGTTTATTGATTTCTTCTGATACGGTAATATTTAACCAGAAGAAGACCCTATGGATAGATTGATATCTTTCAATACTTTTCTTTGAGTTATATGCTCTAAAATCGCTACCGCTCTTTCCAAAATAGCGGGGGAGATTGTTGTTTTCTTAGCCTCCCAGATTATTGCTCTGATTACCCGCTTTCTTATCCGCTATGTTTTTTCGCGTACCCGTAAAGCAACGCCATTTGCTGAGATCATTAGGCCAAGTGGGGTATCTCAGTGTGCTCATTTTTGAGCCATCACGACGCTTGGTATGATGGGTACAATGTCAGGCGCTTTGGTAGTAGCGGATCTTGGATTAACGGGTTTTACGGTAGGGTTTGCTTTAAAAAGATGTTCTTTCGAGCGTGTTTTCTGGTTTTTCGATTTTGTTTTACGAGCCGTTTCAAATAAACGATCGAATTACGATTAGCGACATCGCTGGGAAAGTGATCGAATCGACCTTCGTTATACGATCTTACAGGAAGAAAACAAGCACATTATGATCCCCCAATTCAATGGGGCTGACAAACATCGTGACGAAAGAGGATTAAGGATTACCGGAAGCTAGCATCTTGTGGTGATTAAGATACTCTTTGTCATTCCCGCACCACATAGCCATCAATTTGAGCATAAACCCCTAATGACTGTAAAGTTGATGCTTCTCTTTCGCCTTGTTCCTTTCAAAGCTCCTTGATACAAGTGGCCTCTATCATTACCCGCCCGTGGTGAAGCGTGAAAAACTTAAACCCCGTCGGGGGCCTCCGCGGGGGAATGCCGGGCTTTAAATTTTTAGTCTTTACCACTTGTGGGTAATGATAGTCTCCTTCCTTATGAGCTAATAATTTCTCATCCTGCAGCTATAAGCATAGATATCGTCAATGTCTTTTCAACAGAAAAATCTTCATTACAATTTTTGTTAACTACCGATGCAGTTTTTCGAGTCCAAAAGGCATACCAATTACGCTGGGCGCTGATAACCTCTTTATATAGAGATAAGCATTTTCACACCGATGATTTAAAACGTCATTAGAAGTTTCTGGCAAGAGGCTTTCATTCTCTAAAAGGCGCGATGTTTCTTTCAACAATTCGAGTTTAAACTCACGACGCTTATCTCCTGGCAGGCTTTTAACAGCTTTTCGGTACATATTTTCCACTCTTTCAACGATTGGGTTAATGATATTTTTGACGTTATCATTTAACTTACCCGATCCTGATAATGATGATATGCGTTGATCAAGTTCGATTATTAATTGTTTCATTGTTACTGCTTCTGCTTTCTTTGCTGCCATTTCTCGTTTAGAGTTTAGCAATTTCGCTGCTATCTTAATTTCTCAGCAGAGCGGGTATGGAAATAGGTTGAAGTGCTTGATAGAAGCTATCCGAATTGGGATTTGTATGTTGTATGGACCAAGCGGTGTTTGAAAAGTCATCGTTTTCATCACTGGGTGATCTAAGCGAAAGAAAGCATCATGAACAGTGTAGAAAGAATGCTTAAACCCGCTCCGGTAAGCATCGTAGTTATATTTGGTGGCTTCATTAGAAAAACAACTGCAAGAGTTATAAGGATGACATTTAAAGCGATGCTACTGCTATAAGAAAAAGCAATGTGAGTCGTCTCAGCCATAAGGTAGCTTTAGAAATTTTGTAATTAAGAAATTCTGTTTGGCCAAAACGCTCCGCTAGTGGTGGCCTATACGCCCTTATTTATAATTGATTTTATTCAATTTTTTTATTATTGATACTTCTTTGCTTCTTTTTCCTCATAAGGTTTGATACTCTCTGCTAATTCGGAGCACCATTGCTCAATTGATCTTAGCTTCCTATCAATAGCAATTTCATCCTGATATAAAATGCCGATGTCTGTTTGGCTCAATTTGTTTTTTTAAAAGCCCAGAAATTTAGAAGATTGCATATGAAAAGTCAATTCGTCGATGGCACTGTAGAGTGTTTTTAAATTCCAATACCACTTCACTATTTCATTTATATCTTTTTCTAATTTCTCGGGCTTCGTTAGTAAGGTTAAGGGTATTATTTACCTAATTTTTTTGAAAAAATTGTCTGCTGTAAAATTGTCACCAATCCGTTTAGACTCTGTACCTTAGAGTCAGTTGACTAATTAATCGGCCTAGTTCAGTTTGTTTACTGTTATTAGAAGCTATAATTGGTTTTGTTCTTATTGTTGCTACCTTTTGTTTATCTGGCAATACACTAACAGAATGATTTTAAGCCTTTACCTTTATATTAAATATAAATAGAAAAACTTTTTGAGCTGGGGTGAGTAAAAACTCCGATCTTGAGTAAAAAGCGACACTCTAAACAAATAAATTTAATTAAAAATATTAATTTTCCTGATTCCTTATTCCTTGAAATACTAACCTCTATACATAACAAAAGCAGTTAAGTTGATGAAATGGTCAGAAAAGCTGCTGAGTATTCAGTAGAATTCCTGATGTTATTGAAGGATAAGGGGTTCTTGATGAAAGACATCAGTGGGTTAGTA
>NZ_VFIV01000018.1 GCF_019425495.1 Coxiella endosymbiont of Ornithodoros amblus | reverse complement strand
AACCTGGGGTTGATGATGCTGATTCATGCGGTGGCTCTGTGAACCCGCATATACGTTCTTTTCGTCAAAACTGATTGTTGACACAACAACCCAGGGCCTATACGTATGGAGCAAAGCAGAATACGGGGACGGCCTTCTCGTTTTTAAAGATAATTCATTGATGGTCATCGTTTCGCACGTTATACTTAAATAAAAAAGATTTACAAGGAGTATTATTATGGAATCTCTCATACAACGTCTAATGGAATATCGGCTCTATCACACAAACCGAATCAATAAAATCCTTAATTACATCGGTATGCCGCTTATCGTTTTGGCCTTGCTCGTTGCGCTGAGCTGGATTAGCTTATCGGTCGCTATGCGTTGGCATATTAGCTTTGCCTGGATCGCTGTTATTGCGCTGCTAATTTATTATTATTTTTTGGATATTAAGTTAACTCTGCTGATGACGGTGATTATGATTCTTGTGACCTTGCTCTGTACGTGGATTGCATTTCCAGTGCCCACAGAGGGAAGTCTCTTCTTCTTTTTAGTTTTATTAATCGGCGGTGGGGCCTTACTTTTCATTGGCCATACTTTTGAAACCTCGAAAGTCGATTTTTCCACATATATGAAATCGATCTTCATTGGTCCAATCTACCTGGTGGCCGAACTATTACTCGCGTTGAATTTAGGGAAACAATTTGGTTTGCAAGAGCATCAACCTCTCACGCCACCGACCCCGAAACCGCCACCTACTTCTAAAACACCGCCGTCCTTATAGGCATAAAAGTCTGCTTTTGCCCCTCGCCTACATGGAGGGGAACAGGGCGAAAATATATTATTACCTACACCTCCCAGTCCCAGCCTTTCCCCCTTTTTTGTTGTTTTTTCGCCGCTGGGATTATCCGCAAATATTCCTCAATGTAAGCAGTATTACAATTCTGAAACTGAGTTTATCTACCCCACAACTACAATCCCCTAGCAAGATTGCATACGGGTACCCCTAGGGACAAAGCTCCTGGCTTCTATACTGCGGACCAAGTTGTTAGCCGGGAGATCATGGTGGATACTCGCACTTTATTTGCATATAGGAAGCGAAAGGTATAAGGTTCAGGGTTGTGGTACAAAAATGACAGCACTTTCCACTGCGAACAAAAGTAGGCTATCGCCTCTTCTGAACCAGCCTTCGCAGAGCAATTCGGGCGTCGCTTAAAACTTCGCCGATGCCGATAAATTGGTCGTTCTGATCGCATAAACGCACGAAACCGTGGGTTGCGTTTTGGATCATTACGACTTGCCCTCGTTGTAAACAAAAAGTAGTTGAACTTGATAACTTGATCATAGGGAAATGAGAGACCATTGTTTCTAGAGGCAATAAGTAGCAGTCTAACCCTGTATAATTTGCTTTATCGTATTCTCGTTCTAAATGGACAAGTTTGATCATTTGATCTTCGTGATAATGAGACACGCTAAGCCGGCGCAATGCGACAACATGAGCGCCGCAACCGAGCGCTTCACCCACATCATCGAGCAACGTTCTGATATAAGTTCCCTTACTGCAATGTACATAAAGTTCAATCGATTCGTTATCCCAGTCCAATAGAGTTAATTCGTAAATAGTAACTTGCCGTGTTTTACGCTCGACCTCAATTCCTTGCCGCGTTAGCTTATACAATGGTTGCCCTTTATGTTTTAAGGCGGAATACATGGAAGGCGTTTGATCAATAACGCTACGAAATGCGGATAAAGTTTTTTCCAGTGCCTGTTTTGTAAGTTTAGGGATGGGGCGTTCTGTAAGAATGGGGCTTTCACTGTCCCCGCTTGCGGTACGAACACCTAATCGGCCTTTGACACTATAGGATTTATCCGCTTCTAAAAGAAATTGGGAAAATTTAGTCGCTTCGCCTAAACAAATCGGCAAGAGTCCGGTGGCGAGCGGATCTAAACTCCCCGTATGTCCTGCTTTTTTTGCGCGAAATAAGCGCTTAACGCGCTGCACTGCCTCGTTAGAGGTCATCCTGCCCGGCTTATCTAACAATAAAATGCCATCTACAGGGCGTTTAAACGGTTTAGGATGATTCGTCACTGTCATCTTTTTTTAAAGCACGCTCAATAAGCAACAAAATTCTGTCCGCTCGTTCAATGGATCCATCGTAAACAAATTCTAATTTGGGCACATAGCGAAAAACGGTTGCTTGCGCTAATAAATAGCGTAAATAACCCGTAGCCTTACTCAGCGCTTTTTGGACCTCTTTTCCACTTTGATTTTCTAATAAAGAATAAAAAACTTTCGCTTGTTTTAAATCTGGCGAAATGGAAACAGCAGTGAGAGAAATTTTCGATAAACGAGAATCACGGACTTCTTTTTTAAAAAGCTCCGCTAATTGTTGATGGATAAGATGAGCTACTCGTTGTTGGCGTTGATTCATAAATTTCTCACTCACGTGTACCTCATTCCCGTAGCCCGTATGAGTGAAGCGAAATACGGAAGACATTATTTTTTATGAGATCGTGATTACGTAATGGTTCGATGAACTTGAGTTTTTTCGTAAACTTCGATTTGATCGCCGACTTTCACGTCGTTGTAATTTTTTACGCCGACGCCACATTCCATCCCTTGACGCACTTCAGCCACATCTTCTTTAAAACGACGCAAGGATTCAAGTTGACCTTTATAAATAACAACATTGTCTCGTAAAACCCGAATCGGTAAATGACGCCGAACCACACCTTCTACCACCATGCAACCGGCGATAGCGCCGATTTTTGAAGAACGAAATACGTCGCGCACTTCAGCGAGGCCAACAATTTTTTCCTCAAACTCAGGTGCTAACAAACCTCTCAGTGCTTTTTTCACTTCATCAATTAAATCGTAAATAATGCTGTAATAGCATAAATCCACACCTTCTCTCTCGACTAAAACACGCGTGGGTGCATCAGCACGGACATTAAAGCCGATAACTACCGCGTCAGAAGCAATTGCTAGGTTCACATCGGATTCAGTGATTCTACCAACACCGCTGGCGATAATATTAACCTTCACTTCATCAGTGGATAATTTATTAAGTGCTTCGATTAAAGCTTCCAGTGAACCCTGAGCATCCGCTTTTAACACAATATTTAAAGTATTTTGCTTACCTTCACCCATGCGATCAAAAATGCGCTCGAGATGAGCGGTCTGTTTCTTCGCTAAGCGGACTTCTCGGTATTTACCTTGCCGAAAACGGGCAATTTCACGCGCTTTGCGTTCATCCGGCACCACGATAGCTTCTTCCCCCGCTACCGGCGTACCGGACAGCCCTAACACTTCCACTGGCACGGAAGGTCCTGCGCTTTCACAAGGTCTGCCATCATCACCAATCATCGCCCGCACGCGACCGTATTCACGTCCTACTAACAAGATATCGCCTAAATGCAATTCACCGCTGGTGACTAAAACAGTCGCCACCGGCCCACGCCCTCGATCAAGGCGAGATTCAACTACCATGCCCCTGGCAGGACCGTTATCCACCGCCTTTAATTCGAGCACTTCAGCTTGAAGCAAAATTCGCTCAAGCAGCGCGTCTATCCCCTCTCCGGTTTTTGCGGAAATAGGCTGAAACATAGTATCGCCACCCCATTCTTCTAGGAGCACATCGTGCGTGGATAATTCGGTTTTAATTCGCTCAGGATCGGCTTCAGGTTTATCTATTTTATTAACAGCAACCACGACGGGTACCTGGGCCGCCCGAGCATGTTGAATAGCTTCCACAGTTTGTGGCATAACGCCATCATCTGCCGCTACTACCAGCACCACAATATCCGTACATTTAGCACCCCGCGCGCGCATGGCGGTAAAAGCCTCGTGGCCGGGCGTATCCAAAAAGGTGATCATTCCCAATTCCGTTCCGACGTGATAAGCGCCGATATGTTGGGTTATTCCTCCGGCTTCTGTGCTGGTCACTTTCGTACGACGGATATAATCCAAAAGTGAAGTCTTACCATGGTCCACGTGACCCATAATAGTCACCACGGGCGCACGAGGAACGGCTTCGCCGGTCTGCTCGCTCAACGTCGCGACCAAGTTTTCTTCCAAGACGTCTTCTTTAATTAATTTGGGTCTATGCCCTATTTCTTCTACAACGATAGCGGCCGTTTCCTGATCGATTCGCTGATTGATGGTCACCATAGCACCCAGTTTCATCATCACTTTAATGACTTCCGCTGCCTTTACGGACATTTTTTGGGCAAGATCGCCTACAGTAATAGATTCCGGGAGCACGACTTCACGAACCACCGGTGCGATGGGTCGCTCAAAGCCCTGTTCGAGTTTGGCGGAAGCATTATCAGAATCTAGCATATGTGCCGGTTTGTAGCGGCGACGGCGTTCTTCAACCAGTTTGGTCATGTGGAGTTCTTCTCGTTCCCACTTGTCTTCTTTATCCGGTTTTCGTGAACGATGAGTCTCTTTACGCGGACCTTTTTTAAGGGTTTCCCTCTTCTCGGATGTGGCTTTTTTGGCTTCTTCTTTAACTTCGCCTTCCACCGCTTTCTCAAGGGTGGCTAGATTCACTTCTGCTTTTTCGCTGAGGTTAGTTGTGTCAAAGGCCGGTAGCACTTCCTGCGTTGGAGCAGGTTCGGTTTCCCGTCTTTGTTCAATAATAGGCTTAGTATAGGTCCGCTTGGAACGTATTTCGACGTTCACGCTTTTCTTCCCAGATTTAACCACGCTGAGTTTCTTTCGTTTTAAAACTATTTTGGAACGTTTTTTGTCTGTTTTTGTACTATGAGAAGTCTTTAAATGCAATAGCAGTTTTCGCTTTTCTTCGTCGCTAATGATTTGATCGACATGAGTGATCGCAACCCCAGCTTCTTTTAACTGCTCTAAAAGACGTTCCGGTGTTGTCCACACTAAGTCGGCTAATTGTTTCACGCTCATGTCAGCCATAATAATTAACTCTTCTCGCTTTCTTCTTCTGAAAACCAATGCGCCCGTGCTGCCATAATTAAATTAGCAGCTGCTTCGTCATCGATTTCAATAATTTCTTTTAAATCGAGTACTGATTTTTCCGCTAAATCGTCACGGGTCAATACTTCATTCTCGGCAAGCTGTCGGGCCAATTCCGCTGTCATCCCTGGTAAGGTCAACAAATCTTCCGCCGGTTTCTTTTTATCTAATTCTTGTTTGGCGATTTCCTGAGTTAACAAGACATCACCGGCTCTTCTTTGCAACTCAGCGCTGATATCTTCATCAAATCCATCGACACCTTGTAATTCTTCTTTCGGCACATAAGCTACTTCTTCCAAATTCATAAATCCTGCTTGAACCAAGGCATCAGCCACTTCCTCGTCGACATCTAATTTTTCCATAAATACCGTTTTAATTTTACCAGCTTCTTTTTCGTGTTTCTGAGCCATTTCAGCTTCACTCATTACATTCAGTGTCCACCCTGTCAATTCGCTGGCTAAGCGGACATTTTGACCACTTCGACCAATAGCTTGCGATAATTGATCTTTTTTAACAGCGATATCCATCATATAAGAATCCTCATCCACAACAATAGAAGCAACCTCGGCCGGAGCCATTGCATTAATTACCAATTGGGCAGGATTATCATCCCACAATACGATATCAATGCGTTCCCCCCCTAATTCGTTAGAAACTGCTTGCACTCGCGACCCCCGCATGCCTACGCAAGCACCGATAGGATCAATACGTCCATCGTTCGTCTTAACTGCAATTTTCGCGCGCGACCCGGGATCGCGAGCGGCGCCTTTGATTTCGATGACTTCCTCACCAATTTCAGGGACTTCGATCTTAAAAAGTTCAACTAAAAATTCAGGGCGGGTTCGGCTGACCAACAATTGAGGCCCGCGCTTTTTGTCTTGGCAAACGCTATATAAATGAGCACGTAAACGATCGTTGATGCGAAACGCTTCTCGTGGAATCATTTCTTCACGAAGTAAAAGCGCTTCTGCATTTTCACCCATATCCAAAATAATGCTCTCGCGCGTGACTCGCTTAACCACTCCGATAACGAGTTCGCCCACTCGTTTTTCATATTGGCGAATGATTTTTGCTCGCTCGGCTTCCCGAACTTTTTGAACGATAACTTGCTTGGCTTGTTGCGCCGCAATCCGTCCAAATTTGACGGATTCCACGGGTTCCTCGATAACGTCACCTACTTCTAAGTCACAATCGATTTCTCTCGCTTGTTCTAAGGTCATCTCTTGATTGGGAAATTCCAGCGGCTCATTCGTATTTTCCACGACAGTCCAGCACCGGAAGGTTTCGTAATCTCCCGTTTTTTGATCGATAGCCACACGAATTTCGACATCGTCTTCTTCGTAACGTTTTGCCGTTACTGCTGCTAATGCAGCCTCAATAGCTTCAAAAATTACTTCTTTTGAAAGGCCACGCTCGTTAGACATCGAATCAACTATTAATAAAATGTCTTTATTCATACTTCAGCCCTCGAAATGCGCTATTAATTGCTTTTTCAATCTCGCTCAACGGAACTTTTAATCTTGTTATCTAATTGCAAAGTCACTCGCTCTTTATTGTCCACAACCACAATCATTCCCCAAAACTGCCGTTATCCCTCTTGTGACTCTCGCAAATGGATCTTTGCCTTGCTCCCGATTAAAGCGGCGATAATGATCCGCCGGTATACAATGGCCGCTATGCCCGGTGACGAAACTTCTAAAGTATAACGTCCACTAATAAGGTCTTCGACATCCAGCACAGCGCTAATCTGCCGACTGACCTTCGCGCACTCATCGAGCGTAATGCCGCCTGCTTTATCGACAAAGATTTGTAAGATCGTCGTAGTGCCACGGCGAAAAAGCTCGCACCCGACGAGCTCAAACCCAAGCGTTTCCACCGCCGAAGCAATAAGGCGATGCAGCGTTCGCGCTTGACTCATTACCTTACCTCAACCTCAAAAAAACAAAAAAGGGCGTATAGCCCCACTCTTAAACCCGATACAAAACTGGTAGCGGGGGTAGGATTTGAACCTACGACCTTCGGGTTATGAGCCCGACGAGCTGCCAGACTGCTCCACCCCGCATCAACACTGGATTATATTATAGAGAAATCAATGAAATGACAAGCAAGTTTTAGAAAAGCAAGAAGGATCATGTCTTCATCATATCATTACCCACAAGTGGTAAAAAAACTTAAACCCGTCATCCCCGCTTCCCTCGTCTCCTCCCACGCAGGCAGGGAGCCAACGCACTAAAAACGCGCCTGGATTCCTGAGCGGGATCAGGAAGTTTAAAACGAAAATAGCTGTGATTTATGGATCATGATATGCTAAAGTATGGGGTCTCTTTTTCCTCTGAAAAGCCAGCTAAAACGCTAAATGTGAAAGCGTGTACAGCCAGCTTGGGAAGATACCGATAAATAACACCGCCAACCCATTTAGCGAGATGCCGATTTTCATTTCTAATGAATAGCGTATTGGTTTCAGTTGAGGAGGGGCACTTTCAAAATACATGACTTTGACCACCCGAATATAATAATAAGCGCCGACAATTGCGAATAACACAGCGAGTACAGCAAGCCACACTAAATGCACTTGGATAAGTGCATCAAGAATACCAACTTTTGCGATAAAGCCTACTAACGGTGGGACACCGGCTAAAGAAAAGAGAATCAGCAGCATCATAAAGGCAAGCCAGGGATTGCGGCTATTTAATCCTGCAAAATCATTAATATTTTCAGCTTCAAACTCACCGCGACTCATTAAAACGACCATCCCAAAAGCACCAAGCGACATTAAACTATAAGTAATCGTGTAAAACATTGCCGCAGCATAGCCATTGCGGGTTCCGCATAAAACGCCTAATAGCACATACCCCATGTGGGCGATCGATGAATAAGCCAACATTCGTTTGATATTGGACTGCACGATCGCAGCGAAATTACCGATACCCATCGATAAAATCGCGACCACAATGAGCATTTGATGCCATTGAGCGTACAATGCTGGCATACCGCGGATTAATAATTGGATAACCATCGCGTAAGTCGCTATTTTCGGCGCGGTGGAGATAAATAAAGTGACCGAACTGGGCGCGCCTTCATACACATCCGGAACCCACATATGAAAAGGCGCAGCGCCCAACTTGAATGCAACTCCAGCAACAATAAAAACCAGCCCAAACACCAGAATCAAATTTTGATGCAGCGTCGTTGCGGAAACTGCCTTAGCAATTTCAATTAAATCTAAACTTTGGGTAGCGCCAAAAATCATCGACATTCCATAGAGCAGCATTCCAGAGGCAATGGCGCCGATAACAAAATATTTCATGCCGGCTTCAGCCGAACGTGTCTTGTTACGATACAGAGGGGCCATTGCATAAGTTGGCAAAGATAACAATTCCAGCCCTAAAAAAACAGTTAATAAATTAGAGGAAGAAACCAAAACCATCATTCCCAGCATCGATAACAAACCGAGAACGTAAAATTCGGTGTAAGGAATTTTACGTTCATCGTTGTATTCTCGGGCGTAAATAAAGACAAAAAAGACAGACAAATAAATAAATAATTTAAGGTAAACGGAGAAGCGGTCCAATACAAACATATGATGGAAAGTAAACGATGCCCCCAGAAAATCGGGATAGGTAAACATATACCAGGTCAATCCCGCCACCATAATTAAGGTAAGCTGTACCAAATAATAAGGAATTTGGTGACGTTTTTTAATAAAAACACCCGTCAGTAATATTACCAGCGCCATAAACAATACAAACATTTCAGGCACGGCAGGAATAAAATTAGGTAATTCCGATAGCATATCCCACCTTTACAATTTCGACTGCAATGCTTCATACAACAATTTACCAATAGATGCATGAAATGCATTCAATAATGAATTGGGATAAATACCAATCCAGACAATGGCAGCGGTTACTAAAATAAAAATTATCTTATCTGTCACTCCGATTTCTTTTAATTTCGCTACAGCCGGAGTCGTAACGGGACCATAAAAAACACGCTTATACATCCACAACGTATAAGCAGCGCCAATGACCAATGTAGAGGCCGCAAAAAATGTTACCCAAAAACTTGCTTTAAACGTGCTAAGCAGCACCATAAATTCTCCCACAAAACCCGAAGTTCCTGGTAATCCAACATTCGACATTGCAAATATCATAAAAAAGGCTGAAAAATAAGGCATTTTTTTTGCGATGCCGCCAAAATCGTAGATATAACGTGAATGTATCTGCTCATAAATCACTCCAAACGACAAAAACATAGCGCCAGCACCAAAAGCATGAGAAATCATTTGCACCATTGCACCTTCCAAACTCAAATAAGCATCCGCTCTATCACCCGTATGCGCGACGATAAAAAATACCATAAATGCACCTAAAGTTACGAAACCCATATGAGCAACCGAAGAATACGCAATTAATTTCTTCATATCGGTTTGTGCAATTGCAATAAATCCGATATAGACAATGGCAATTAATGAAAGTGCGATCATTAACCAATCCAATTGGCGACTAGCGTCAGGAGCAATCGGTAAACTAAAACGAAAGAAGCCATATCCACCTAATTTCAGCATTAAAGCCGCTAATACGACTGAACCGCCAACGGGAGCCTCTGTATGTGCATCCGGCAACCACGTATGAAACGGCCACATCGGAACTTTAATAGCAAAGGCAAATAAAAAGCCAATGAAAACAAAAACTTGCACGGTCATCGACATGTGCAAGCGATAATAATCCGGGATATAAAAACTGTCTGAACGCATTCGTAAATACAAGAGAGCCACCAATAATAACGCTGAACCGAAAAAGGTATATAAGAAAAACTTAATTGCCGCATAAGAACGTTTTTCCATACCCCAAACACCGATACTGATATACATCGGAATCAACATTGCTTCCCAAAAGAAATAAAATAGCATGGCGTCCAAGGCTGAAAAAACACCGACTACCGCCCCCTGCATGACTAAAAAAGCCGATAAATAATGGCCAACTTGCTTCTTAACCATCGTCCAAGAAGCTAAGATGACTAAGAGGGTGGTAAAACAAGTCAGCACGATTAGCGGCATTGAAATTCCATCGACCCCAAGGTCGTAATTTACTTTTAAAGCAGAGATCCAATTGACGTGTTCGGTAAATTGCATGATGCCTCTACTCGTGTCAAAACTAAAATAAAGGGCAATACAAAGCACAAAAGAAATTAACGCGATAATTAACGCCAACACGCGAGCCTGGTTCGCGCGTTCTTCGCCATTAAGAAAAGCCACCGGTATAGCGCCTAAAATAGAAAGCCAAATAAGCGTGCTTAATAAAGGTATGTGTTCAAATGCCATGGATTTAAGCCAATATTAACCAAATTAAAAACGCCAACAGTCCAAGGATCATTACAAATACATAATGATACAAATACCCGGATTGTAAGCGGCGCATAAATCGAGCTACCCGCATCGCATTTCGGCCTGAACCATCGACAATAAAATAATCCAACACTTTCAGATCACCCACTCGGAAAAATAAATTAGCCAGCGCCCAACCCCCACGAACAAAAACAATCCAATTAAAAGCATCAAAGCCATATTTAGCCAATAAAATTCGATGCAGCCATGGCAGACAACGCTCTAATAGAGCTGGTATTTTCGGCGCAGCAATCACCATAACCCAAGCAAAAAAAATACCAAAAATAGACGCCAAAAATGGCAAAGCAGTTAGCGAATGATAAGTCATATAAAAAACATTGTGAAATTCAGCGGCCACGGCGCTTAATACATTATGTTGGGGCAACACCACGACACTGGAACTGAGAAAGCTCGGACGACGATAGATAATCCAATAAATAAGAACAGCGCCCAATAATACCGATGGAACACTTAAAACCCACTGGGGCCCTTGCATATTCAATGGCGTTTCTTTCAATGTTGATTTTAATTTAGGAGACGACATTCGCTCCGCGGTATGGAAGGTCATAAAAAAGGCTCGGAAAATATAATACCCTGTCACAAAAGTGCCTATTAATAAACAAACATAAGCATAGCGAGCTCCAGGGATCGTCGAATACGCGACCGCTTCGATAATAGTATCTTTGGAATAAAATCCGGCAAAGGGCGGAATTGCAGCTAAGGATAAAGCGCCGATTAAAAAGATAATATATGTGGCTGGTAAATGTTTTCTAAGACCTCCCATTTTACGCATATCTTGTTCGTGATGCAGGGCAAGGATAACCGAGCCGGCGGATAAAAATAATAAAGCCTTAAAACAAGCGTGCGTTAATAAATGGAAAATTCCGGCGGAATAAGCCGAAACACCATCAGCGGCGATCATATAACCTAACTGTGACATCGTCGAAAAAGCAATCACACGCTTAATATCGAATTCCACAAAAGCCAATAATCCTGTCAAAAGAGCTGTTGTGGCGCCGATTACCAACACTGTACTTAATGCGACTTGCGATAATTCAAAAAGCGGCGACATTCGAGCCACCAGAAAAACCCCCGCTGTCACCATCGTGGCCGCATGAATTAAAGCGGAAATGGGCGTTGGACCTTCCATCGATTCTGGCAACCAAACATGTAAAGGCATTTGAGCCGATTTACCCATCGCACCGATAAACAATAAAATGCAAATAACCGTAATGATCGACGAATGCGTCCCAGGGAAAACGCTAATGGTCGTTTGACTTAATGCGCCGGCGCCGGCGAATACCGTCTGATAATCCAAACTACCAAAATAACCTAAAATAGCCGCTATTCCCAAAATGAATCCGAAATCTCCTACCCGATTAACTAAAAAAGCTTTTAAACTCGCCACCGCTGCAGATTCTTTATCAAACCAGAATCCGATTAATAAATAAGAAACTAAACCCACGCCTTCCCAGCCAAAAAACAGTTGAAAGAAATTATTAGCAGTGACCAACATCAGCATGGCGAAGGTAAACATGGACATATGAGAAAAAAATCGCTGGCAGCCGGAATCGTCCGCCATGTAACCGATGCTATAAATATGCACGACCCACGAAACAAAAGTAACGATCAGCATCATCGCGGCAGTAAGCGAATCGACCATAAAACCAACGTCAAAATGAAAACGACCGCTAATGCCCCAAGTGTAAATCGTTCCATAAAAATGTTCACCGTGAACTGCGACCAACATGAAAACCGCAATCGCGCTCAAAAGCGAAACCGTCATCAAAATAATCGTCACCCATTGCGCCCCTCGGCGCCCAATCTGCTTGGCACCCAAACCTACGACTAAAAAACCGAACAAAGGTGCCAGCATCATGAGCAATGTTAAATTTCGAACCATCATTCAACCTCTCTCCATCATCCCCGTATTTCGCTTCTTACGGAATACAAATTTTTTATCCTTTCAAAATATTCATATCATCCACGTTAATATTACCTCGCCGGCGATAAAATAAAACTAAAATTGCTAACCCGATCGCCGATTCCGCAGCGGCCACTGTTAAAATAAAAAATACAAATATTTCCCCCATCATACCCCCCAGGTATTGCGAAAAGGCAATAAAATTCGTGTTAACGGCTAATAACATTAATTCAATACACATGAATAACACAATTAAATTCTTGCGGTTAATGATAATGCCGGCAAAACCTAAGCCAAATAAAATGGCTCCTATTATTAAAAAATAACCTAACGATATCATGAATTCTCCGTCTTCATTTTTATTACTCGCAAACGATTCTCTTTTTTCGCCTCCAATTGTTCTCGAACGTGTTGAGATTTGGTATTCGGCTTGCGGCCGTGAAAAGCTAGCGTGATTGTAGCAATAATGGCAACCAATAAAATAACGGCCGCAATTTCAAATGGATAAAAATAATCAACATACAGCAGGGAACCCATCGCCTTCACGTTGCTAAAATTAGAAGCGACACACGGTAAATGAGCAGTAGCTACCATAAAGTGACGCGGACTCACTATTACCACCATCATCCCGATTAATAACGCCATAGCGATTAAACCAAAAGGCAAAAAAGGCACAAATTTTTGCTCCAAGTCAGAAAGATTAATATTCAGCATCATGACCACAAATAAAAATAAAGTCATGAGCGCGCCAACATACACAAAAATCAAAGCCAACGCTAAAAATTCGGCTTGCATCATCATCCATAAAACCGCGCTAGCAAAAAAAGAGAGAACGAGAAAAAGCACTGCATGCACAGGGTTACGCGATATGATCACCATTGCCGCAGCAGCGATTAAAACCACTGCAAAAATAAAAAATGTGATTTCATAAATTGGAAACATTCGTTTACCTTTCTTTATTTAACGGTATTTTTTATCCTTCGCTCGATCTCGAGCAATCTGCTCTTCGTACATATCTCCAATTATCAATAATTTTTCCTTCGTCAAAATATTTTCCCCTCGATCTTTAATGCTGTAGTGCATCTCTGGGGTTAGCACAATGGCATCTACCGGACAAGCCTCTTCACAAAATCCGCAATTAATGCATTTAAACGCATCAATATCGTAAAGGGTCGTGCGTCGTGAACCGTCAGCCTCGCGCGGTCCCGCCTCAATCGTAATGGCGCACGCCGGACAAACCGCTTCGCATAATTTACAAGCAATACAACGTTCCTCACCATTTGGGTAACGCCGTAACGCCAACATACCGCGAAAACGAAAGGAACTCGGCACTTCTTCATCAGGATAGTGAATCGTTACTTTTTTTCTATAAAAATAACGTAGCGTGAGTGAAAGTCCCTTTAACAGCTCCCACAGCGTAAAACTTTTAATAATTTGTTTTAATCGCTTCATAACCAATGTGCCGAATGAAACTCAATAGCCAAGGCTAAAATAATTAGCCATGCCAGCGTTACCGGAATTAACACTTTCCAGCACAATCGCATAATTTGATCGTAACGATAACGCGGAAATGTTGCCCGCATCCAAAAATAAGTAAAAATAAAAACCGAAAGCTTTAATACAAACCATATAATTCCAGGAACCCACGCAAAGAGCGACTCTAACCCTGGAATGCCTTGAAATGGTGATAACCATCCTCCTAAAAAAATCACAGTTGCAATAGCAGAAACCAAAACCATATTGGCGTATTCTGCTAAAAAGAAAAGGGCAAACGTCACACCAGCGTACTCCACGTGAAACCCCGCGACAATTTCCGACTCTCCTTCCGCCACATCGAATGGAGCGCGATTAGTTTCCGCCACCGCCGTTATCCAATAAGTGACGAACAACGGTAACAAAGGCAAGCAAAACCAATGCCAAAGACCCCCTGATTGACGAAGCACAATCCCTTGCAGATTCATCGTCCCGGCAACAAGCAGTACACCCACTAAAGCGAAACCCATCGGAATTTCATAGGACACGACTTGTGCTGCGGAACGCAAAGCACCGAAAAACGCGTATTTAGAATTAGAAGCCCACCCCGCAACCAAAATTCCATAAACCCCTAATGAAGTCATGGAAAATAAAAATAACAGCCCTGCATTTACATTGGCTAACATCCAACCTTGCGCAAATGGAATCACCGCCCAAGCCGCTAAAGCAGGCACTAAGGATAAAATGGGCGCGATAAGATAAAGATAACGACTCGACGCTGTTGGAATAATAACTTCTTTCAATAATAACTTAAGTATATCAGCAATCGGCTGCGCCACCCCGCGAAAGCCAACACGATTTGGGCCGACCCGTGATTGCATGTAGCCGATGACTTTTCGTTCCGCTAAGGTAATAAAAGCGACCGCCACAAGCAAAGGCACCAAAATAAGGATCATTTTAATGATTATCCAGATTAATGTTATTAGCTGGTCTGTAACTGCCATATCATTACCCACAAGCAGCGGCAAGGACTAAAAAAAGCCCATCATCCCCGCGGCAAGCGGGGACCCAGCGGACGCATGCGCAACGCACCTCCGGTGCACCTGGATTCCCACCTGCGCGGGGATGACAAAAGTTCCAGGAACGACGAAGTCTAAAATTGAAATAGCTGTGAGCTATAGGTAATGATATAGTCACTACTAAACCCTTTCCAATGTAATTGGCGCTTCAGCTTCCCCGACTCCGGCCGTCTCTATCAATCCCGACGCCAATAGAACGGTATTATCAGCTAACCGATCATCAATCCCCAGCGGCAAAGTAATCCGACTCTCGCCTTGGATCGCGGTTAGTTGATCACCTTCGTTGAAATTAAATTTTTTGGCAGTTTTTGTATTCAGTCGAATTGTTTTAAATTCCTTTGAGAGAATTTCTTGTAATGGAAGTGAACGGCGTACCAAATGGTCTACTCGCACCATCGGCCAAGGGGCGAAGCGGATGAGCACTTCTTCGTCATTCGCGCCTATAGGCTTTTCCTCGACGCTGATCGGGGAACGCGAATGACCTGTCTCTATCCTAGACTTATCATGAGCAATATCGTTAATCTCCCGAGTCACTTCTTCAATCGTTTTATAATCAAAACTCGGCAAACCGAAATAATTACCCAAAACACGCAAAACCTTCCACGCCGGTTGAGAATCTTTTTCGGGAACACTTGCTGCCGAAGCCAATTGCCACCGACCCTCTGCATTGACATACGTGCCACCGGACTCCGAAAACGGCGCAATGGGCAAAAGAATGTTCGCGTAAGATTCCATAGTTGGAGTAGTAAACGTCGTAAAAGCCATCACCCATTCAGCCTGATTTAAAGTATGCAAAGTTTGAGCAGGGTAAGCACAATCGAGCTCGGGTTCCAGATTCAATAAAAAATAAACTTTTAACGGATCCGTTGTTACCATGGCCTTAGCATCAAGCCCTGGTGGGGAATCGAGTACCTGCCCCCCAGGCCTACGATGAGGCACCGCGCCTGCCATCCAAGCCCCGGCGCTATTGGCCCCTTCTGTCAACAAACCCACCGTCGCGCCGCTTTGTTGCGCAATAAAATGCGCCAACTCCCGAATTTTGGCAGCCTCTGGGTGGTGCAACGCATGCTCGCCCAAAAAAATCGCCGCTTTTTCAGCAGATACTAATGTCTCTGCGATTACCTTTGCTTTTTCACTCGATTTTTCTTTGGCTAACCCACGGGCAACATCAGCTAATGTGGAAATCAACGCCGAGGGCGATACAATCATTTTTTCGTTAATACCGAAAACAAAGGGATAATCCATGGGATTAATAGCTAAAATTTTGGCACCTTCACCATAAGCTTTATTCATTCGATAACTCAGTAAAGGTTGTTCAAATCGAACGTTGGAGCCAATTAATAAAATGGCATTTAAATTTTCAAGCTCAGCAATGAGCATACCCAAATTAGGAAAGAGATCAAATGCATTCTGATCACGAAAATCTTGCCAGCGAACGCGATGATCAATGTTATGGGTCCCCAAACCGCGCAGCCATTTTTGGAATAAAAAATATTCTTCAAGTGTCGCGCTCGGCGACAGTAATGCGCCTATTTGTGAAGCGCCGTGTTTTTCGATAATAGCTTGCGTTTTTTCTTTCACTATTCTCAAAGCATCTTCCCATGAAATTGCCTCCCATTTTCCATCTTTTTTGATGCGGGGTTGATAAAGGCGGGATTCATGATATACTGCGAAATGACCAAAACGATCGCGGTCGCTCATCCAAGTTTCGTTCACCTCATCATTTTCTCGAGGCACCGCCCGCATCACCTTGCGCTGTGGCACGAATTCCTGCCAACGGCTATGCAGAAAGATATTTCCCCCCACACAATCATGCGGCGCTATGGAGGGAGTCTCTCGGTATTCCCAACCACGCCCTTGGTAGCGAGCGGGTTTATCGGTTAACGCACCGACGGGGCAAATATCGATGATATTTCCCGACAACTCTGATCGCATGAAATGTTTTACGTAAGTAGATATAACTTCTTTTTCACCCCGATTAATGACGCCCAACTCCGGTAATCCAGCGATTTCTTCCCCAAACCGCACGCAACGCGTGCACTGGATGCAGCGAGTCATTTCCGTTTCAATCAATGGACCAATATCGTCAATAAAAACAGCCCGTTTCGTGTCTTCATAATTGGAATGCGCGTGACCAAATCCCATCGCTAAATCTTGTAACTCACATTCCCCTCCTTGATCGCAGATAGGGCAATCTAAAGGATGATTAATTAATAAAAATTTCATCACTGCACGCTGGGCTTCCAGTGCTTTTTTTGATTGCGTAAATACTTTCATTCCCGCAGTAACGGGTGTCGCGCACGCAGGCAATGGCTTTCCCAATTTTTCTACTTCAACTAAACACATGCGGCAATTGGCAGCCACGGATAATTTTTTGTGATAACAGAAACGGGGAATATAAACGCCCATTTCATCCGCCGCCTCAATAATCGAAGCGCCCTCTTCCACAATGGTTTTTTTGCCGTCAATTTCGAGTTCTACCATAATCATTTACCTAAATTTTCGGTCACACCATACACTTTCCATGTGCCACATGGTACTCAAATTCATCATAAAAATATTTCAACATTCCGCTGACGGGCCATGCGGCCGCCTCACCAAACGCACAAATGGTGCGGCCTTCGATGCTCTTTGCGACTCTGCTTAATTGTTCTATGTCGCGTTTCGTCCCTTCGCCTTTTTCAATTCGATGAACTAATCGATAAAGCCACCCTGTTCCTTCACGGCAAGGCGTGCATTGGCCACACGATTCGTGCATATAAAATTTTGAAATGCGCTCAAGGACTTTCACCATGCACGTTGATCGATCCATCACCATCACGCCGCCAGAACCTAGCATTGAACCTGCTTCAAGCAAACCGTCAAAGCTCATGATCGCTTTCATCACCACCTCGGCAGGCAACACTGGCATCGAACTTCCACCGGGAATCACAGCCTTTAACTCACCTCCCTCCCATATGCCGCCAGCCAATGCTAATAAATCCGCGAAAGGAATCCCCAATGGAACTTCATAATTACCCGGTTTTGTCACATGACCGCTGACAGAAAATATTTTTGTACCACCATTTTTGGGAGGACCTAAATCCGCAAACCATCTCCCACCTTTTTCTAAAATAACTGGCACGGAGGCATACGTTTCAGTATTATTAATATTACTAGGGCGCTCATACAACCCAAAATTAGCCGGAAAAGGCGGCTTAAACCGCGGCCAGCCGCGCTTTCCTTCCAATGAATTCATGAGTGCTGTTTCTTCGCCACAAATATAAGCACCGGAGCTAAAATGGTTAAATATTTCAATATCCACACCGGAGTTTAAAACATTTTTTCCAATCAATCCGGCCTCGCGCGCTTGTGCTAAGGCTTGTTCGCAACGATTAAACGGCTCCCAAAATTCACCTCGCAAAAAATTATAGCCGACAGTCGCGCCAAGAGTGTAACAGGCAATAGCGATACCTTCTAATACTTGGTGGGGATTAAACCGTAAAATATCGCGGTCTTTAAAAGTGCCTGGCTCACTTTCATCGGAATTACAAATTACGTATTTTCCGCCAGGTTTATCACGCGGAATAAAACTCCATTTTAAACCGGTGGGAAATCCAGCGCCACCGCGACCACGTAACGAGGATTCTTTAATTTCATTAATGATATTTTCAGGCGGTGTTTTTTCTTTTAAAATTCTTCGTAACACTTGGTAACCGCCGACGCTTTCGTAGGATTCTAGCATCCAGGGTTTTTCTAAATGCAATGTTCGGTAACAAACCGCATTAGTCAGCATTCGTTTTCGACTCCCGCTCTAATTTATCAATAATCGCTATCATTTTTTCAGGTGTTAAATTTTCATGATATTCTTGATCGTCAATTTGACACATCGGCGCACCACCGCAAGCAGCCATACACTCAACACTTCTTAGCGTAAATAAACCATTAGATGTGGTCTCGTCAAAATCAATACCCAACCGATTTTTAACGCAAGTAACAATTTCATCACTTCCCCTTAAAAAACAAGGAACATTTTGACAAATGCTAATTTTATGTTTGCCCATGGGTTTAAGATTATACATGTCATAAAAAGTAGCGACTTCGTAAACCCAAATACGAGGCAATTGCAAATAATCGGCTAACGCGTTCATCGCTGCTTTACTGAGCCAGCCGTTATTTTGCTTTTGGACAAATAATAAAGCCGGTACAACCGCTGACCGTTTTTGGTCAGTCGGGTATTTGACCAACCAACAGTTGATTTCTTTTATAACGGCTTCGTCTAAAATAAACTGTTCTGTCTGTTCATTCATTAACGATCAATCTCACCAAAGACGATATCAATGCTTGAAATAATGGCGACTAAATCCGCAATCATGTGCCCGCGGCACATTTCGTTCATGGCTGCTAGATGGGGGTAACTCGCCGCACGGATTTTAACTCGATAAGGTTTATTCGCTCCGTCTGAAACGATATAAACACCGAATTCACCTTTTGGTTGCTCCACGGCAGCATAAGCTTCTCCTTCCGGAACAATATAGCCTTCCGTGAATAATTTAAAATGATGAATTAAGGCTTCCATATCGCGCTTCATGACTTCTCGTTGCGGTGGTACGATTTTATAATCGTCGATCATGACCGGTCCGGGGTTTTTACGCAGCCATTCGACACATTGTCGAATGATGCGATTCGATTGACGCATTTCTTCAATACGAACTAAATACCGATCGTAACAATCGCCTTCTCGGCCAACAGGGATATCAAAATCTACCCGATCATAAGCGGCGTACGGTTGCTTTTTCCGAAGATCCCACTCAACGCCCGATCCCCGCAACATCGGGCCTGTAAAACCTAATTGCAGCGCCCGCTCTTCAGATACCACACCAATGCCTACTGTCCGTTGCTTCCAAATTCGATTGTCCGTTAACAGACCTTCATATTCATCAATTAATTTGGGAAAACGCTCTGTAAAATCCCAAATAAAATCCAACAGAGAGCCTTCACGCACCTCATTCATTTTTTTGATGGCTTTTTCACTGTGCCATCGTGAAGGTTTATACTTTGGCATACTATCCGGCAAATCGCGGTAAACCCCGCCGGGGCGATAATAAGTCGCATGCATGCGAGCGCCGGACGCGGCTTCATAACAATCCATCAGATTTTCGCGCTCACGAAAGCAATAGAGAAATACAGTCATCGCCCCAACATCCAACGCATGCGCGCCCAACCACAATAAATGATTTAATATTCGAGTAATCTCATCAAACATCGTCCGAATATATTTTGCTCGAATCGGAGGCTCGATCCTCAGAAGTTTCTCGATCGCCAATACATAACCGTGCTCATTCGCCATCATGGATACATAATCAAGCCGATCCATGTAACCAATGGTTTGATTGTAAGGCTTACTTTCCGCTAATTTTTCAGTTGCCCGGTGCAAAAGGCCGATATGCGGATCAATGCGCTGAATCACTTCGCCATCCACTTCAATAATAAGCCGCAAAACACCATGCGCGGCAGGGTGTTGCGGTCCAAAATTAAACGTGTAATTGCGAACTTCAGCCATTTTCTTTCTCGCCTTTTTCATATCGGCCA
Organism: Coxiella endosymbiont of Ornithodoros amblus; assembly: GCF_019425495.1. Lineage (GTDB taxonomy): Bacteria > Pseudomonadota > Gammaproteobacteria > Coxiellales > Coxiellaceae > Coxiella. Next base: position 3,085 of record NZ_VFIV01000018.1, on the reverse strand, counting down.
TCAACACGAATCACTTTCGGTACCAGTACCCGCGGTTGGATACTGACAGGCTCATAAACACAGCGTTGTTGCGCTGCATCATAACGAAGCTCAACCTCGCCAATCAAGGGAAAATCTTTACGAAATGGATAACCAACAAAACCGTAATCTGTTAACAAACGTCGTAAATCTGGATGACCTTCAAATACGATGCCATATAAGTCAAACGCTTCACGCTCGTACCAATCAGCGGAACTCCATATTTTAATAACCGATGGTACCAGCGGTGGGTCGCCTTCCACATAGGTTTTCAAACGGATTCGATGGTTATGACGAAGCGACAATAAATGATAAACAACGGCAAAACGAGGTTTATTCCATGGAATTATCTGCTCTTGAACAACTTCTTCAAATCCTCGACTAAATCCTGTATTGGTGGTTTTTTCCGTACGCCAGAGACTCACACCGTACTCTAAATAATCCACGCCGCAGACGTCGAGCAGTAATTCAAAATTAAAAGGCGGAGCGTCGCGTAAGGCAGTACAGATTTCTAACAAATGGATAGGCAGTAATTCAACCGTAACCATGTCGGCGCCTGGCACGACTGTTTCAATTTGAAAATTAAAACGGTCGTTAATGGCATCTATTAAGGTTTGTTTATTAGCCATTGTTTTCTCTTATGCGTCTTTACGATTAAAAATATTGCGATACCGAATTTTATTTCTAAGTTGAATAACACCGTAAAATAAAGCTTCTGCGGTGGGCGGGCAGCCGGGGACATACACATCCACCGGCACAATGCGGTCACAACCACGGACCACAGAATAAGCATAATGATAATAGCCTCCACCGTTGGCGCATGAACCCATCGAAATCACCCACCGCGGTTCAACCATCTGGTCATAAACTTTACGTAAAGCCGGCGTCATTTTATTACAAAGGGTACCAGCAACGATCATTACATCGGATTGCCGAGGACTCGGGCGAAATAAGCCCGCACCGAAACGGTCGAGATCATAACGGGAGGAAGCACACTGCATCATTTCAACCGCGCAACAGGCCAAACCAAAAGTCATTGGCCATAACGAACCACTGCGCGCCCAACGCACTAAATCATCCAGAGAAGCAAGTAAAAACCCTTCTTTAGTTAACAGTTGTTGCATAGCATTACTCCCATTCTAAAGCCCCGCGCTTCCACTCATAAATGAATCCGACAACAAGAATAGCGAGAAAAACCATCATCGCCCAAAAACCTAACCAACCAATATGGCGCAAGACAACTGCCCACGGAAATAAAAAAGCAGTTTCTAAATCAAAAATAATAAAAAGGATAGCGACTAAATAGAAACGAACATCAAAAGGTAATCGCGCATCTTGAAACGCTTCAAATCCACATTCGTAGGGAGATAATTTCGCTTTATCCGGCCGCCGCGGTCCAAAGAACCAACCCATCGTCAAGGCGAGCACAGCAATAAATAAACTTATGCCCCAAAAAACTAAAATAGGAAAATAATTCGTTAACACGAGCACACCTTCTTAATTGCCCCTTCCCCTCTTGGGAAAAGGGTTAGGGAAAGGGAGTTTAAAAACCTATTTGAGACTGCTGCAGTTCTTTGCCCTCTCCTAGCCTCTCCCGCAAGCGGGAGAGGAATAGTGGAAGGGTAGCACTAAAGATATTTACTACTTTCTCTTTAGTATCACCCAAAACGTTTTTTTAGATCACTAATTGAGGTTTGCCGAAGGCCGGACTCGAACCGGCACGGGTTTTCCCCACTGCCCCCTCAAGACAGCGTGTCTACCAGTTTCACCACTTCGGCGTTATCGTTTTAACTCCTAGGCACACTCGGGGGCGCTGTTTGCGTTGACGAAAAAGGAGACGTCATCGTTCCTAGATGCCATAAGGCCAAATAGCTCAGGCCGATACTGGTTACAAAAAAAGCCGCCGCTAAAAAAATCGTTACTTTCATTAAAAACGGTGTCGCGCCCACACTGCCAAACATCGTGTTGGAAGAGGTGCTTCCAAATGCAGCACCGGTATCAGCGCCTTTACCATGCTGGAGTAAGACTAGCGCGATCAGAGAAACGGCGATAAGCGCATGAATAATTAAAATGACTGATTGCATTGTTCCCCTATTTTTAGAAATTGTTCAGCTTCCAAAGAAGCGCCGCCCACTAAAACCCCATCTATATTTGGCATTTCGAACAAAGGGGCTACATTATTCGGCTTAACGCTTCCCCCATATAAAAGCCGCGTGCTTTCGGCTAGTGTCGCATCCTGACGGTGTAATTGATCTCGAAGGGCGGCGTGCACTTCTTCTGCTTGCGAAGGTGTTGCATTTTTTCCTGTTCCAATCGCCCACACCGGCTCATAAGCCACCACCATGCCTTCCAACGAAGCCAAATTATCGTTCATCTGCAATACAACTGCAAGTTGCTCTTTTATCACTGATAATGTCTGATCAGCATCGCGCTGCTTTTCAGTTTCCCCTACACAAATAATGGGACGAATACCGCAACGAAGGGCTGCCCTAACCTTTGCAGCCACTTGCTCATTGGTTTCCCCGTGATGCCGACGCCTTTCTGAGTGGCCAACAATCACATACCGACAATGGAAATCGCGCAGCATGGTAGCAGAGACTTCCCCAGTATAAGCACCTCCTTCGAATTCAGAAACGTCCTGCGCACCCCAAGAGATTTGCGTTCGTATCAGCGCCTCTTTGCACTGCTGCAAAAAGACAAAAGGGGGGAAAACAGCGAGCTCCGCGGTTTCCAGACGCTCGCGAGCGTCTTTTAATGCTCTTAATAATTGACCCACGCTTTCGCGCGAACCATACATTTTCCAATTGCCAGCCACTAATGGTCGACACTGCATATGAATCTCTCAATGCTGAAATCTGGCGCCATTCTAACGGAATCGAAAAGATAACACAAAGCGCTATCCCACCCCCACTTTGCCCTCTCCTGGGGATACTACAATTAAAAAGTTCAGATTTTCAACAAACAACCCAATGAAAAGTGCGCTCTTTAAAGGGGGCGTTATAATGCGCCAACACAGAATTTCTATTTTAAATAAAGAGCAGGTGATGAAAGATATTAAAATACTTGG
>NZ_VFIV01000084.1 GCF_019425495.1 Coxiella endosymbiont of Ornithodoros amblus | reverse complement strand
TTTCGTCAAAACTGATTGTTGACACAACAACCCAGGGCCTATACGTATGGAGCAAAGCAGAATACGGGAAAATAATGATCTCGTCTATCGCCCCCGTATTTCGCTGCGCTCATAGGGGGTACTGAACGCGATGAACAAACGTATCCCAAAATCCTTCATTCAAGATCTTTTATCCCGTACCGATATCGTTGAATTAATTCAATCACGGGTCACTATTAAAAAACGTGGCGCTAATTATTTAGGCTTATGTCCTTTTCACACCGAAAAAACCCCTTCATTTACGGTGAGCTCGAGCAAACAATTTTATTATTGTTTTGGATGTGGTGCTCACGGCAACGCCATTAGTTTTTTAATAGCTTTCGACCGAATAGAATTCCTGGAAGCAGTGACAGACTTAGCTAATCAGCTCGGCATTGAAATTCCAAATGAAACAATCGGTCAATCTAAAAAAGCAGAAGTCAACAATGATTTTGTTTTATTAACCACTATTTCCCGTTTCTACCAACGCGAATTAAAACGCTCACCCCCCGCTATTCACTACTTAAAATCACGCGGACTCACTGGCGAAACAGCAAAACAATTCGTTATTGGCTATGCCCCAAACGCTTGGGAAAACCTTCGGGCTTTTGCTAAAAACTCAAAAATACAGTCACAGCTTGTCACTCACGGCTTAGTCATCAAAAAAGAAAACCGTTGCTTTGATCGATTTCGTAATCGCATTATCTTCCCTATCCGCGACCTTCGCGGACGAGTCATTGCTTTTGGAGGCCGCAGTGTAAGCGAGGATTTACCGAAATACATGAACTCTCCCGAAACACCCCTTTTCAAAAAAGGAAGCGAATTATATGGTTTGCATGAAGCTTGCAAAACACACCGCCCCTTGCCTCGCGCATTAATCGTTGAAGGTTACATGGACGTCGTCTCACTTCATCAGCATGGTATCACCTACGCAGTCGCTACCCTTGGAACAGCTACCAGCGTTCGCCATTTACAAAAATTATTACGTTACACCCACGAAATTATTTATTGTTTCGACGGCGACGACGCTGGAAGAAAAGCGGCCTGGCGGGCACTAACTTCCACCCTTCCTGTAATGCGCGAAGGCATTCACATTCGTTTTTTATTTTTACCGCAAGGAGAAGATCCCGACAGCTTAATCCAAAAGATTGGGCGAGAAGCCTTCGAAAATAAAATTGATCAAGCTCCACCCTTAAGCGAATTTTTCTTTTCTCATTTGCAAAAGGAAATCCCTACCCGCTCTATTGACGACAAAGCCGCCTTCGCTAAACAGGCATTGGAACATCTACGGCCGATGCCAAGAGGCATTTTTTATCAATTTCTCCTGGAAGAACTCGCTCAACGATTAGCCCTTGATCTCAGTGAACTCGACTCACTTACGGTTTCACCGCCCTCCATGCCTGCCGCTTCTACCCGAGTGCCCTCTTTGGCTTATCATGCTTTATCAATCCTAGCCCAAGCCCCTTCACTCGTAAGCGTTATTCAAGACATGACGATTCCAAAAAGTCAGGACCCTCAGGTACAATTTTTAGCCAAAATGGTCCTCTTTTTAAAAAAACGACCCGTAGTAACCACTGGCGAATTGCTGGCCTTTTGTCCCGAATCCCAACGCCGCCTGATGGCCAAATTAGCCACTTACAAGATGGGATTATCAGAAGACGGTCTCGCTGCTGAATTGAAAGACGCGATTAATCGCCTTCACGAACAACACAAAAAAGAAGAATATTTTCAATCACTTATAAAATATTCTCATAAAGAAACACTTGACGAATGAGCAGACATCCTTATGTAAAAACAGAACAGTAATGACTGATTTAACGAATTTAAAATGGTATACTGATAGGTTATAGTCATAGAACTCAAGCTATCCTAACGAAGGGGTAAAAGAACACTTATGCCAAGCCGTAAAAAAAAATCCAGCGCTACTAAGACCAAGAAAAAAACAACTGTTAAAAAAGCCTGTATAACTGCTAAAGCTAAACCTTCTGTAAAGTCAAAGCTTAAAACGATAAAGCGCCCGCCGGCAAAACCGAAAGCGGTGATAGCGGCTAAAACTAATTCTAAAAAAGAAAAGCCTAAAGTCGGGACACAGCCATTAACTAAAACTGCTGAGAAAAGGTCTTCCGCGCCGTCTTCAGAAACTCAACAACCCGAGATAGGAGAGAATGCAGAAGAAAGGCAACGTTTAGGCTTTGGCGCACTCCTAGAAGAAGCGAAAAATAAGGGCTACCTGATACACGAAGATTTAATTAACCTTCTCCCTAACGATTATGCAGATCCTTCTCAAATGGAAAGCATTATCGGTCGTTTAACCGAAATGGGTATCAAAGTTTTCGAAATTCCTCCTGACGCCGATTCCCTGCTTTTAGAGGAAGATACCCAATCCGACGATGACGAGATCAACGAGGACGTAGCCGAAGTATTGGCGACAGAAACCCGAACTACTGATCCCGTTCGCATGTACATGCGTGAAATGGGGAGTGTAGAGTTGCTAACGCGGGAAGGCGAAATTGTCATCGCCAAACGCATTGAAGAAGGCATCCGCCAAGTCATGGATGCCGTGGTCCAATACCCTGAACTCATTGAAAAATTTATTAAAGAATATAACGCCATCGTAGCGACTGAGGGCCGCTTAAGCGATCTACTCATTGGCTTCTTTGACGAAGAAGAATCAACAGCCTCCCCTGTTGCACCAGAAGCCCGCAATAAAGAAGCTGAAACCTCGGATGAGGACGACAGAGGAGAAGGTGGCAGTGATGAATTTGGCGAGAGCGGTCCTGACCCCATCATTACTCAACAACATATGGAAGAGCTTAAAAAGTTGTACGGCCGCTATCAAAACGCTATTAAACGTTATGGCAAAAAAGCGCCGACAACGCTCAAATATCAAAAAGCCTTGGCTAAGTTGTTTTCAACGTTTAAACTTTCAATCAAGCAATTTAATCGTCTCACCGGTCAATTACGTCGAATACTAAAAGCTGCGCGCGCTCAAGAACGTTTAATCATGAGTTATTGCGTTGTCAAAGCAAAAACGCCACGTAAAAAATTTATTGCTTCCTTTCCGCATAATGAAACCAACATGAAGTGGTTGGAGCAGTACAAAAATGAAAACAAAGAACAAGCGAAACGACTGGAAAAATACAGCAAAGAAATCTATCGCGCTCAACGAAATTTAGCGCAGCTGGAAGAGCAAAATAATTTAACCATTCAAGAAATCAAAGAAATTAATCGTCGTGTTTCTATCGGTGAGGCAAAATCGCGGCGTGCTAAAAAGGAAATGATCGAAGCTAATTTACGCCTGGTTATTTCAATCGCGAAAAAATACACCAACCGGGGGCTGCAATTTCTGGATCTCATCCAAGAAGGAAACATTGGCTTAATGAAAGCCGTTGACAAATTTGAATATCGCCGCGGTTACAAGTTTTCAACCTACGCCACGTGGTGGATTCGTCAAGCAATTACGCGTTCGATCGCCGACCAAGCCCGGACTATCCGGATTCCTGTGCACATGATTGAAACGATCAATAAACTCAATCGCATCAGTCGACAAATCCTGCAAGAAACCGGAATAGAAGCCACGCCCGAAGAACTGGGCCGACGGATGGATATGCCGGAAGAAAAAGTCAGAAAGGTATTAAAGATCGCAAAAGAACCGATTTCTATGGAAACGCCTATTGGCGAAGATGAAGATTCTAATCTCGGTGATTTTATTGAAGACATCAACATGGAATCACCCATGGATTTCGCCACTTCGGCCGGACTCATGGAAGCTACGCGAGAAATTTTATCTACACTTACCCCACGCGAAGCGAAAGTATTGCGGATGCGTTTCGGTATCGACATGAATACTGATCACACGCTGGAAGAAGTAGGCAAACAATTCGACGTCACGCGAGAGCGAATTCGTCAAATTGAAGCCAAAGCCTTACGCAAACTGCGCCACCCCAGTCGCGCTGAAAAATTACACAGTTTCATAGAAGTTGAGGAATAAGCAACTCTCGGTAGAGGACGGTAAATTTTACTAAAGTCTGTTTATTGTTCGATTTCTTCGCAAAGCTAAACAACCCAATGAAAAGTGCGCTCTTTAAAGGGGGCGTTATAATGCGCCAACACAGAATTTCTATTTTAAATAAAGAGCAGGTGATGAAAGATATTAAAATACTTGGTGTTGATATTTATTG
>NZ_VFIV01000083.1 GCF_019425495.1 Coxiella endosymbiont of Ornithodoros amblus | reverse complement strand
GGTAATGATAGAGGCCCCTTGTATCAAGGAGCTTTGAAAGGAACAAGGCGAAAGAGAAGCATCAACTTTACAGTCATTAGGGGTTTATGCTTAAGTTGATGGCTAGGTGCGCAGGCGGGGATGATAATGTTTTTTAGAAATTAAGACTAATAGAAAAATAGAGAAACGAGTAAGGAAAAAATATGATAGCTCGGATTTTAGATGGGCGTGCTTGTGCAGAGAAAGTAAAAGCGCGCGTTAAAGAAAATATATGTTTGCTCCAGGAAAAGGGGTCACCTTCTCCGGGATTGGCGGTCATTTTGGTTGGTAACGATCCTGCCTCGGCTACTTATGTAGCCCACAAGGAACGCGCCTGTCAGGCAGTGGGTATTCGATCCACTGTTTATCGGATGCCGAATACGATTACAGAATCAGAATTAGCGTCAAAACTCGATGAATGCAACCGCGATTCCAATACTCATGGCATCCTATTGCAGTTACCGTTGCCAGCTCATATCGATCCTGCTAATTTGCTTGAACGCATTCGACCAGATAAAGACATTGACGGTTTCCACCCTTATAATCTCGGCCGTCTAGTTCAACGTCGCCCAACCTTGCGTCCTTGTACTCCTTATGGCGTAATGACGCTTTTAACAGAAACTCATGAAAACCTTGAGGGAAAGCATGCTGTCATCGTAGGCGCTTCAAATATCGTTGGGCGGCCGATGGCTTTGGAATTGTTACTCGCCAAATGTACGGTAACGGTTTGTCATCGTTTCACACGAGATTTAGCCGAGCATGTCAAAAGCGCTGAGCTTTTGATTGTCGCTATTGGTAAACCGGGCATGATTCAAAGCGAATGGATTAAACCAGGAGCCATTGTCATTGATGTCGGCTTTAGTCGATTGAATCCAAATAAAATAGCAGGTGATATTGATTTTGAAACGGCAAAAGAAAGAGCATCCTGGATCACCCCTGTTCCTGGTGGAGTTGGCCCCATGACCGTAGCCACCTTGTTAAAAAACACGCTTAAAGCGACACAAACTTTTTTATACAATCAAACAAATAAGCCTCGCCAAATAACATCATAACGAAGCCTATTTTTGATTATTTAAGCGTTGACGTCAGAAAACAGCCCGCATCTCTCCTTTTAAGGTCTAGAGGGTTTTCTCCAGAAACAACCACCTGATAAAATAACATTATTTAACTCTGTTATATATTGAACAGGTAATTAACGGTTGCGTTAATGCCGCTAATTGCGACTCGTCCAGGGTTTTCTAGAACTCCTGAAACGGGGTTAATCGCCGTCTCTCCGGATTTACTTCTATACAATGCGTAGTCATAACTAAGGTCAACAAAGACATTTTTCATAAAATAATGCCTCCAACCGACACCAGCGATACCACCGTTCAAGCGATTCTTCACACTAACTGAAACTGGACCACGGCCAAAGAAGGTAGTTTTTCCCCACACAGTGGAATAACCAGCTTCCAAGTAAAGAGCGTTAGCTTCGTTTATTCTAATACCTGCTAACAGCATAGCAGTAAGGTGAGAACCTAAACGGGATCGATGAAAATAAACAGATAAAGGTGCATCTACTGGGACGCTTCGTACATTATCGTACTGGTATTGAGCCTTGACGCCTGCTATCCACCAGTCACTTGCGAAGGTATAACCCAATTCACCAATAGGACTAAATTGGGTTATTGAAGCAGAAACTGGGTGAAGCGTGCGAATAACATCGTCCCATATATAGGTATAAGACTTATATCCAAAACCTAAACCGATATGAAAACCATTCATATTAATCATGGGGATATTAGGACCGCCGCCAAAGGCAGCTCCAGCTAAGCTGCATAGTGCAGAAACGCCTATGGCGAGTTTCGTAGTTGTTTCCATGTCGAATTCTCCGTTTTCAACTAAAGTCAAAAAAAATAAAAAAGAGCCTACACTTTAAGCCTATATGGCTTTTCTCTAAAGCTATGAAATAAAGAATATCGATATCTTTTTTAAATGTCAACAACTAAATCCCATAAAACTATTAAACAAAGAAGAATTCTGAGTTTCTAATTGCTAACTGCTAATTGAGGATATTTAACGATAAAAAATAGGCATTGATTAAGTAATCTGTTTATTAATGTCGTTTTTGGTCTTTAATTTTATACTAAAATTAAGAATCTGATAATAATTCGTTTAGTGCTTTCACAAAACTGGCAGGGTCTTTAAGCTGCTCCCCTTCAGCCAAGAGGGCTTGATTAAGCAATAAATCGGCCCAACGATTAAAACGTGTTTTATCAGATTCATTTTTCACCCGCAAAATCAAAGGATGCGATGGATTAATTTCTAAAATAGGTTTTGCCTGCATGAAATCTTGACCTGTTTGTATTAATAGTCTTTGCAAATGGCCACTCATTTCATTTTCATCAAAAACAACACACGTAGGTGAATCCGTTAATCGATGAGTAATACGCACATCCTTTATTTTTTTACCTAAAATTTCTTTAAATTGTTTTAAAAGTTCATCAAAATCTTTTTCAAATTTTTCCGTTTCAATCTTTTCTTCTTTTTCAAAACCACCGAGATCTAAAGTCCCTTTTGCTATGGACTGCAAAGGTTTCCCTTCAAATTCATTAAGGTGAGCAACCAGCCACTCATCCACTTGATCGGACATAAGCAATACTTCGATGCCTTTTTTGCGAAAAACTTCTAGCAGAGGGCTATTTTTAGCGCTGGTATAGGTGTCTGCGATAATATAATAAATTTTATTTTGTTCCGACTTCATACGACTAATATATTCTTGCAAACTAACGTTTTGTTCATCCGTGTTATTATAAGTCGAGGCAAAGCGCAATAAATTAGCGACACAATCGCGATTAGCGAAATCTTCTGCTGGACCTTCTTTTAATACTTGACCGAAAGCTTTCCAAAAACGGGTATATTTTTCTTTGTCATTCTTCGACAGATCTTCCAACAAACTTAAAATACGCTTCACACAGCCAGCTTTTATTTTATTAATGACTTCATTGGACTGTAATAATTCACGCGAAATATTAAGGGGTAAATCATTTGAATCAACAATACCTTTGACAAAACGCAGGTACATTGGCATAAAATGTTCGGCATCATCCGTAATGAAAACACGCTTAACATAGAGCTTTAACCCGCGTTGCCCCTCGCGGTTCCAAAGATCAAAGGGTGCACGGGCTGGTATATACAGTAGAGTGGTGTATTCCAATTTACCTTCGACTTTATTGTGGACCCACGCTAATGGGTCTTCAAAATCGTGCGCAATGTGTTTATATAATTCTTTATATTCTTCGTCTTTAATTTTATCCTTCGGCAGCACCCACAAAGCGTTGGCGCGATTGACAACTTCTTCGGCGATTTGGTTTTTATCTTCATCGTCAGTACCAGTAGTTTTAATTTTTTTCATGACGATAGGCAATAAAATATGATCGGAATACTTGGTAATAATGGCACGCAATCGCAAGGGATCGAGAAATTCTTCTTCACTTTCTTTCAGATGCAAAACAACTTCCGTGCCGCGCGTCGGTTTATCAATGTTTTTAAGGGTATATTCACCCTCTCCTGTCGATTCCCATTCCACCCCTTGGTCGGGTTTCATGCCAGCCCGTCGCGTGCGAACGACGACTCGATCAGCAACAATAAAGGCTGAATAAAACCCAACGCCAAATTGGCCGATCAATTGTGAGTTTTCCGCCCTCTTTTCGGCTAATAATTCTCGGAAGGCTCGCGTTCCTGATTTCGCTATCGTGCCTAAATTTTCGATCACTTCTTTCCGGCTCATGCCAATTCCATTATCGCGAATGGTAATGGTGCGAGCGTTTTTATCGTAATCAATCCAAATTTTTAAGTCCGCATTATTTTCGTATAAAGCGGCATTAGAAAGTGCTTGGTAATGTAATTTATCGGCTGCATCAGAGGTATTAGAAATTAACTCGCGAAGAAAAATTTCTTTGTTACTGTAAAGTGAGTGGGCTACCAATTGTAATAACTGCTTGACTTCAGCTTCAAAGGATAGCGTTTCAACTTGGGGTTCTAAGGACATTGATGCAACTCCGGATTTCTAGGTTCTGATTTCCCTTATTTCGATATTGGGGTGGGAAGGAAAATTCCAAGGGTAACCTACGTTTATATTTGAGTCAACAGGCCATCTCAATAATTCTGACTTTAAGGCTTTCAATTCAGTTACTTCCGCTCAGGCGGGGAAGCAGGCGGCGCCAAAGGCGCGCCGCCGCTAATGTGTGCACTGCATCCCCGCCTGCGCACCTAGCCATCAACTTAAGCATAAACCCCTAATGACTGTAAAGTTGATGCTTCTC
>NZ_VFIV01000040.1 GCF_019425495.1 Coxiella endosymbiont of Ornithodoros amblus | reverse complement strand
TGCAATAAATATCAACACCAAGTATTTTAATATCTTTCATCACATGCTCTTTATTTAAAATAGAAATTCTGTGTTGGCGCATTATAACGCCCCCTTTAAAGAGCGCACTTTTCATTGGGTTGTTTTTAAGTGGGATGATGAATTAGGTATTGCCTGAGGGGGCAAGAGAATTTATAGTGAGCTTTAGTTTAGAAAGGAGATACGGATGGCTCTCATTACGTTGCGACAATTGCTGGATCATGCAGCCGAGCACGGTTACGGTGTTCCGGCATTTAATGTCAATAATTTAGAGCAAGTTCGGGCAATTATGGAAGCAGCGGATAAGACAAAAAGTCCAGTCATTCTTCAAGCTTCTGCTGGCGCGCGTCAGTATGCTGGCCCTCAGTTTATCAGGGCATTAATCGTCGCCGCTACTGAAGAATGGCCCCATATTCCCATTTGTATGCATCAAGATCACGGTGCTTCTCCCGCCGTCTGCCAGCGCTCAATCCAACTTGGCTTTACTTCAGTCATGATGGACGGCTCCTTATTGGAAGATCAAAAAACACCATCAGACTATGAATACAATGTGTATACAACGGCATTGACTACGCAAATGGCTCATGCGTGTGGAGTCTCAATAGAAGGAGAACTAGGTTGCTTGGGTTCCTTGGGAACATCAATGGCTACAGAAGAAGATGGTTCCGGTGCGAAAGGCGAATTATCACGTGATCAAATGTTGACAAACCCTGAGCAGGCGGCCGATTTTGTTAATAGAACTAAAGTTGATGCGTTGGCCATTGCCATTGGCACCAGCCACGGTGCTTATAAATTTTCTCGACCGCCGACGGGTGAAGTATTGATGATCGACCTCGTCAAAGCCATCCACGAACGTTTGCCCAATACGCATTTGGTTATGCACGGCTCGTCCTCTGTACCGCAAGAGTGGCTACAAATAATTAATGAATATAGCGGCGAAATTCCAGAAACTTACGGGGTGCCGGTGGAAGAAATCCAAAAAGGCATTTGTCATGGAGTAAGAAAAGTGAATATTGACACCGATCTTCGGCTAGCATCGACTGGCGCAATTCGCCGTTACCTTGCGAAAAACCCTTCGCAATTCGATCCACGAAAATATTTAAGCGAGGCGCAAAAAGCGATGCAAGCGATTTGCAAAGCGCGTTATGAAGCATTCGGTACAGCGGGTCATGCCGAAAAAATAAAAATTATTTCACTTGAAAATATGGCGGCTCGTTATAAGGATGGTCATTAGACCTACGCATTCCAAATATTTAATCAGTATTATCAAAACTGGCTTAATAATAAAAGGAGGTGCTGTTTCCCCTCAGGGGTGTTTAATATGTTAGTTTTTGTTAATGGGATTGTTTGTACCCGGATTTATTATTGCTGCAACCTCCCATACCGAACAATCTATTCAATCGCCTAAAACCATCATCATAATTCCCGCTCTTCATGATCATCTCGTACAAAAACACAAAAACTTGCTGTAAATGTGGAATTTGCAAAACGCCGATATACGTGCCGTCATTCAAAGCATTTCGCAATTAACTGGTTTGTGCGAACGGGGGGAGGGACATTCATCAATTTCACCTGTTCCCGGCAGTTGTCGGCGTTTATTGGGTTGGTTCCTCCACAACACTCGAGTGGGAATAAGGAGGTCTTGTCGCGGATTAGTAAACGCGGCAATGTGATGTTAAGGACGTTAAATAAAACCTGGGGTTGATGATGCTGATTCATGCGGTGGCTCTGTGAACCCGCATATACGTTCTTTTCGTCAAAACTGATTGTTGACACAACAACCCAGGGCCTATACGTATGGAGCAAAGCAGAATACGGGAAAATAATGATCTCGTCTATCGCCCCCGTATTTCGCTGCGCTCATAGGGGGTACTTTTGCTGTTGGGCCCGTGAGCCACGGCCTATAACCTACGTTTTCCACCCTTGATAATGAGCGCTATTGGGCATTTAAGTTAAACGATGCTATACTGGGCTTTCGTTGAATTAAAGACCTTCAGGAATTTATGACTGAATTCGAGTCAGCCCCCGCCTATCAAGAGGCGAAATACCTTACCAGCGCTGCTGAATTTGATCAGCTTCCCTCAGACCAGGGGGCCGAGATTGCTTTAATTGGCCGTTCAAATGCAGGAAAATCGAGCGCGTTAAATATAATCACCGGAATAAAAGGGCTTGCCCGCACGAGTAAAACGCCAGGGCGTACTCAGATGATTAACTTTTTTGCGTTAAACGAGCACGAACGTCTGGTTGATTTACCTGGCTATGGGTATGCAAAAGTCCCGCGAATGGTACAAAAGCGTTGGGAAGAGTTAGTAGACACTTATTTAAAAAAACGCCGTTGCTTAAAAGGCTTGGTTGTCGTGATGGATATCCGTCATCCCTTAAAGGAAATGGATGAGGATGTAATCGAGTGGGCAGTTAAATATGATATTCCTATCCATATTCTATTAACCAAGTCGGATAAACTCAGTCAAAATGCCGCTAAAAAAACGTTAGGAGAAGTAGAAACGGCGATTAGCGCCTATGGAGATAAGCTGACGCTTCAATTATTTTCCTCTCATGATCGCACTGGATTAGACCAAGTCAAAGCGGTTTTAAGCCAATGGTTCCGTTCAGAGCCATAAAAACCATTCTACTTTCGTGAATAATTTTGCGATAGTTAAATATTGCCTTTTCAAAAAAACTGAGGTAAAGTAGCCCACCATTGAAATACCTTTCGAATGGAGGACACGGCCGTGTTAATTTATTACACCTGTCTAAAACCTCCCAGTAGTCCCTTAGCTTAATTCCTTTACGCGTGGCATTATAAATAATGCTGTTATTCTTACTCCATTAACCGATGGGATGGGACATGTTTTTAACTTCAAAGAAAACATATACTAAAAATGAAGTAACTTCTTGGCCAATCCTAAATTATTGGGATGTGATTGCTGCAATTTTCGTTTTAGCGATCATTGTGTTATTGGGTTATGGCGCCAACGCTATGGTTGGGAGATTTGATATTGGGGAACCAATTTCTATTTCTCTCGATCCGCGAGTATTGCCTTACTATGCCTTGCGCACGATATTGCGGATGGGCATCGCCATGTTTTTTTCACTGTTATTTACGTTTGTTTTCGGGACTTTGGCCGCCAAGAGCCGTCAAGCCGAGCGGGTTATTATTCCTGCTATTGATATTTTGCAATCGGTACCGGTACTTGGGTTTTTAACCATTACTGTAATGGCTTTTATCGCATTTTTTCACGGTAGTATGTTAGGGCCAGAAAGTGCGGCTATTTTTGCCATTTTTACGGCCCAAGTTTGGAATATGACTTTGAGCTTTTATCAAAGCCTTCGTACCGTTCCACCGGACCTTTCAGAAACAGCATCTGTATTTCAATTGTCCGCATGGCAGCAATTTTGGCGGGTAGAAGTCCCCTTTGCGATGCCAGGCTTATTGTGGAACATCATGATGTCTATGTCTGGGAGTTGGACTTTTTTAACGGCCTCAGAAGCGATTAGTGTCGCTAATCATAATATTATGCTGCCAGGCATTGGTTCTTATACTGCCCTCGCTATCGAGCACGCTAATAAAATGGCTATCATTTATGTCATCGTCACGATGTTTATTGTAATTGCTTTGTATGATCAATTGTTATTCCGACCATTAGTGGCTTGGACGGAAAAGTTTGAGGCTGAAGTTAGCGTTGATGGAACGGAAGCACAATCTTGGGTTTTAAATCTTTTTCAACGTACGCGTTTTTTACGATTTATTGGGCATTATTTTTCGTTGGCGGGTAACGCCATTGTAAATTGGCGACTTTTTCAACATCGCCGACCCAGAAAATTAATTGACCCTAACTACCAGTTCCGACAGTTGTTAACCATTGCTTGGAATGTTCTTTTAATCCTCGGTGTTGCCGCAGCCCTTTTTTTATTGTCGAAATTTATTTTGGCGGAAGTCCGATGGAATGAAGTATTGCATGTGTTTTATTTAGGGTTCGTGACTGGCTTACGAGTCACCATTTTAATTATTGTTAGTTCTTTGATTTGGGTACCCGTTGGTGTTTGGGTAGGTTTGCGCCCCAATGCTTCTCGCATCGTGCAACCGATTGCGCAGTTTTTTGCAGCGTTCCCGGCGAACTTATTATTTCCATTGGTGGTCATGGTGATTATCCGCTACGGTTTGAATGTGAATGTTTGGACCTCACCATTAATGATTTTTGGAGCTCAATGGTACATTTTATTTAACGTTGTCGCTGGAACGATGGCCGTACCTAAAAATTTGCATCACGCTGTTGAAACGTTGAATGTAAAAGGATGGTTATGGTGGAAGCGGTTTATATTGCCGGGAATATTTCCTTATTACATCACCGGGGCGATTACCGCGGCTGGTGGAGCTTGGAATATTAGTATTATTGCTGAAGCGGTAAGTTGGGGGAATACGCATTTGCATGCGACCGGCTTGGGTGCTTATATCACCGCAGTTTCACAACAGGGTGATTTTCCTCGCTTAGCCTTAGGAGTCATGGTGATGTTTTTGTATGTAGTCATTCCCAACCACACTATGTGGCGACCTTTATACCGACTGGCCGAAGAGCGTTTTCGTGTGAAATAAGTTGGAGGTTTTAATTCGTGCTCTATCTCCTTGGGAAAGGGGGTTAGGGAGAGGGGTTTTAAAATTTTTTATAAACGCAGTTCAAATTATTTTTTTAAACACTTAGAATTTTCTGGGGATGATGATCATGAAAAAAAACACCAATTATATTATAGAAGTCAAAAACATAAGTAAATCATTCAAAAAACATGGGGCACAAAGTTTACTTGTGCTCGACCGCATTAGTTTTAATGTGGGTGAAGGGAAAATTATTGCTATTCTGGGAAAGTCCGGTTCAGGAAAATCTACGTTATTACGAACTATTGCGGGTTTAACTAAACCTTCTTCGGGCGTTGTGCTTTATCATAGTGAACCGATTAATGCACCTGTACCAGGATTAACGATGGTGTTTCAACATTTTGCATTGATGCCGTGGTTAACGGTGTTAGAAAATGTGGAACTAGGATTAGAAGCGCGAGGTATTGCACGCGAAGAACGCCGCGCGTGTGCGATTGAAGCGATCGATATCGTCGGTCTGGATGGGTTTGAATCTGCTTATCCCAAAGAATTGTCCGGCGGCATGTCGCAGCGAGTAGGGTTAGCACGAGCGTTGGTAGTGGATCCCGAAGTATTGTTGATGGATGAACCCTTTTCCGCACTGGATGTATTAACGGCTGAAAACCTGCGGGGTGATTTAATTAATATATGGCATTCGGGTAAAACTAATATTAAAAGCGTTATCCTTGTAACGCATAACATTGAAGAAGCTACATTTTTAGCAGATCGTATTTTAGTTTTTTCAAGTGATCCAGGAACCATTCGCTCGGAAGTAAATGTTGAACTGCCACATCCACGTAATGATCAAGACCCTGAATTCCACCGTTTAGTGGATGATATTTATGGACTCATGACAAGGCCGGCTGTTGAAGCTGTTCCTGACGCCATTAAATTTAAAATGATCGATGTTGGGTATCGTCTGCCGCAAGTTCCCATTTCTGAAATGATGGGTTTTTTGGAAACACTGGCGTCGCATGAGCAAAAAAAAGTGGACTTACCTGAGTTGGCTGAAGAACTGCATTTTGAAATCGATGAATTGTTTCCCATTACCGAAGCGCTCGAAATATTGCATTTTGCTCATGTATCCGAGGGCGATATTGTATTAACGCCCGCAGGACGTCAATTGGTGGAGGCGGATATTTTAGAGCGTAAGAATATCTTTGCTCAGCATTTAATTGAATACGTTCCGCTGGCTCGTCAAATTCGCCAAGAATTAGATGAACATCCTAATCATGAAATTTCCGAAGAACACTTCTTAACAGACCTTGAAAATTATTTAAGCGAACAAGCCGCCGACGAAGTACTAACCACCGTCATCGATTGGGGCCGTTACGCGGAAATTTTTGCTTATGATTACAATTCAGGAATGTTAAGCCTAGAAAATCCGTAGCTCGTATGTAGCGAAGCGGAATCCGGGAACATTCCCACTTACTAATAGTATTAATGATTAATAAATTATCAGAATGAGGCAGAGGCATCAGCGATGTTTGAGAAAAACCAGCGTTTAAACCCAAAGGAAGTGTATTTTTCCATTATTGCTTTGTTCGAAAATACCTTCAATGGGGAAAATGAAAAACGATTTGAACAAAAATAAACAATTGAAGGCAATAGTTACATTTCAAAATACGGTCGTATTTATTATGATACGGTAACAGAGAAAGGTATAATCGTTCATTATCCTGAGAGAGAGATAATGACAGACCATCGTCGGAAACTCAAAGCCCCCACATTAAGAGAAATTAAGTCTAAAGTTGAAAAAAGTATATATATTTTTATTAATGATGTTTCCAAGCTGTATTTCTGTCCAATCGTTGAAAATCAAATGCCCGCGAACATTTTATTGCTGTTTGGCGTAAAAATGGATCATGGCAAATCGAGGCTTCAACCTACGAAAGATTCAGAATTGGCGGTAAGTATTCTCTACGTAACATCACCGATATATTGAAAATAACAAAAGACAAAGTAAGTATTATTTACCAAGGCTGCCAAACAAATTCATGGGCCTGTGGTTATTATACTTACGCGGTAGCAAAAGTTTGATAGTGGGTAAGAAAGTTCTAAAACCTGACATTGAATCAATCGTAATAAAAGAGATGGAAGCCAATTATAAAAATGCCTGCGAAGCAATTGAATCTCATGAAATATTGGATGAATTAAACTGAATTGTTGCATTAGGATAAGATGGTTTTTCAGTTATAACACAAGAAAATTGTTCTTACACATCTGAGGAACAATGTCCTGAAACAACAAACACTTTGGAAAAAGTTATCGATAAAAAACGATAATTGATAAAATCGAGACTAAAGCCAAAACGTATGAACGCAGTAAGAATCCATTCTTAGTAAATCGCGAGTTACGAGCGCAGCAACTACGATAGTTTGTTACTGAATTAAATAAAGCAAATGATTTTGATACTGCCTATAAAATTTGGTTAGGAGTAGTAACTGCTAAAAAGGAAGTTGTGGAATATGTCAATAAGGACATACTAGCCAAACACAATAATATATTCTTCAGCGAAAACGGAAATGAAAAACGGGATACAACGGTTTATCGATGATTTATAAACTGAATCTAAGAATATACAATTTACTAGTTGATCGAAATAACAGTCTGTAGGCCGTATTCCGCTTTTCTGCATGTGGGCTACAGACTCTATTGAAAAAACTGAGTTTTTAAAAAATGACGAATGAAAATTTTTTAATCCAAGGCCCGGTTGGGCAGTTAGAAGTAACGATTACTCGTCCTAAAGTAATTGAAAAGTCGATGACGGGGATTATTTGTCATCCGCACCCCTTGCATGGCGGGACGATCAATAACAAGGTGGTTGCCACCTTAGCTAAGGCCTTGGACAAATTGGGATTGAAAACCGTGCGTTTTAATTTTCGTGGCGTTGGTAAGAGTCAGGGGCAGTACGATAACGGGGTGGGCGAGGCTGAAGATTTAAAATCGGTTCTTCGATGGGTGAAGCACAGTTGGCCTCAGGATGACATCTGGTTAGCCGGTTTTTCTTTTGGGGCTTATATTGCGGCTAAAGTAGCAAACAGTCAAAAGATCGCGCGATTGATTAGCATTGCCCCTCCTGTCTTTTATGAGGGCTTTGATGCATTAACTCAAATGACTGCTGCGTGGCTGATTATTCAAGGTGACCAGGATGAAGTAGTGCCATTTGAGCAGCTAAAAGCATTTGTTAACCAAGTTTCCTCTCCGGTAGAGTTTGTAGTTATGTCCGGCGCAAGCCATTTTTTTCATGGGCGTTTGATTGAATTAAGGGAATTATTGGTCCGAAATTTAGCATAGAACCAAAAACGCCCCCTTAGCACCTTTATTGTGGCAAAATAATAATCAGATAAGAGGTAACATAATGTATAAATTATGGTAATGATCTAGGGAAAGAGTAGACAGGGGTATTCCACGGTTATGTTTGTAACCAGGCGGCCGGAAACTGTCAGTTCATTCATAAATAAGAATTATTCTCAATTAACTTGACACCGCTTGAGCGCCCATTGATAATGGCTGACGTAGTAATTGCATCTCATTCTTATTTTAAGGAGCCGCTGACGTTGCTGACACTGTCTGATCTTAAATCTGGTGAAGTCGGGATCGTTTGTGGTTTTCATCCGGGCGACAAGGCTTATCGGCGAAAGTTGCTGGCGATGGGGTTGACGCCGAATACCCAGTTTGAAGTCATCCGCCGTGCGCCGCTGGGCGATCCTGTGCAAATTCGTGTGCGTGATTTTTATTTGAGTTTACGGCAGAAAGAGTTTGTGCTGTTAAAAATTGAGCGAGACAAGGAATAAATGGATAACGATTTTATTATCGCTTTAGCCGGGAATCCCAATTGCGGAAAAACTGTTGTTTTTAATGCGCTCACCGGCAGCCGCCAACGGGTGGGTAATTGGCCTGGGGTGACAGTGGATAAAAAGTATGGCTATTTTCAGCACCAGTGCTACAAGATTAAGGTGGTGGATTTACCCGGCACGTATTCGACCAGCGTGACATCGGACGCAGGGGCCATCGATGAAAAAATCGCGTGCGGTTATTTACTCTCGGACGAAGCCGACATAATTGTTAATGTGATCGACGGAAGTAACCTCGAGCGGAACCTTTACCTCACACTCCAATTATTAGAAATGAATATTCCCATCATCCTTGCTGTCAACATGATGGATATCGTTAAACAACAGGAGTTGGTGCTGGATTTGAAACAATTGAGTAAACGATTGGGATGCCCTGTGGTTGGTTTAGTGGCGCGGCAAAGTATGGGAATTAAGGTTCTGAAGGACGGTATTTTAAAAATAAAAGAGAAAATGAGCCGTAGTGCCCAGAATACACCACATACCTCAGCGCGCGAAACGCGCTTGGATTCCCGCCTTTGTGGGAATGACGGAGGACGATTTATTTTACCGTTACCTGCGGAAATTGATCAGGCAGTGCATCTTTTAACACAAGTAATGACAATTGACGATGCCTGTCACGCGAAATGGTTGGCTCTGCGTTTATTAGAAGGCGACCATTTTGCTAAAACGCTCGTTGATCAATCGGTTTTAAAATTAGCAGAACGCGAAATTCTTGCTATCGAATCGAAATTAGGTGAAGAGCCTGATATTCTAATTGCGGACGCGCGATACGTATTTGTTAATCAACTCGTCCGCACTGTAACCCAACTGGTTAAAACACCGCGACAGTCATTAACGCAGTCGATTGATCAGATTGCATTAAACCGTTTCTTAGGTATTCCGATTTTTTTCGCTGTTATGTATTTTATGTTTTTATTTGCTATTAATATCGGTGGCGCTTTTCAAGGATTTTTTGATATCAGCAGTAGCACTATTTTTGTAGATGGGCTTGCGGATTTGTTAACGAATTGGCATTTCCCGGTTTGGTTGACTGCTATTTTGGCGAGCGGCATCGGGAAAGGAATTAACACAACTATTACCTTTGCGCCTGTTATTGGTGGAATGTTTTTGTTTCTCGCTTTTTTGGAAGATTCCGGTTACATGGCCCGCGCAGCGTTTGTGATGGATCGTTTTATGCAAACATTGGGATTGCCAGGCAAATCCTTTGTGCCGATGATTGTAGGCTTTGGTTGTAATGTGCCGGCCGTCATGGGCACACGTACGTTGGAAAACCGGCTGGATCGTGTGTTAACTGTGATGATGATGCCCTTTATGTCGTGCGGCGCTCGATTAGCTATTTTTTCCTTATTTGCAAGCGCTTTTTTTCCTCAAGGAGGTGCTACCATTATTTTTTTTCTTTATTTAACTGGTATTTCAGTTGCCATTCTTTCGGGCTTAGTATTACGAAGAACGGTTCTGCTAGGAAAGCCCGCGCCACTCGTGATGGAGTTACCGCCGTATCACATGCCGCGTTTTAGTTCTTTGTGGCGACACATGTGGCAGCGGTTAAAAAACTTTTTGTTTCGTGCAGGACGTTACATTATTCTAATCTGTGTTCTTATTGGTGTGTTAAATTCAGTGACTGTCACCGGAAAACTGTTGGGAGATACAAGGCAGCATTCTTTGCTGTCAGCTGTCGGTCGGCTAGTAACACCGCTATTTTCGCCGCTTGGCGTGAAAAAAGATAATTGGCCGGCAACGGTTGGATTAACGACAGGTATTTTAGCAAAAGAAGTGGTGGTGGGAACTTTAAACACGCTTTATAGCGAACAAGACAACCTCACCCAACAATCCGCATCGCAATTTAATTTTTTGGGTGGATTACAAGAAGCGGTCGAATCAGTCCCACAAAATTTAAGTCAATTAGGTGATGCCTTTAAAAATCCTGTGGCAGCCAGCAAGGCCCCGCATGACATGAATAAAACCGCTTACGGCATTATATATAAACAATTCGGCGGAAAGAAAGCCGCTTTTTCCTATCTTTTATTTATTTTATTGTATTTCCCTTGTGTTTCAACGATGGCGGCGATGCGTCGGGAAGTAGGAAAACGATGGGCCTTATTTTCGGTATTATGGAGTACTGGGTTGGCCTACGCACTGGCTGTCATGTGTTATCAATGGCTCACGGTTGTTGCGCATCCTGCACTGACCTTAATTTGGAGCGCCGTATTAGTAACGGCCTTAATCATAGCAATTGTAAGTCTTCGACAATACGCGAGCCGCAATCAAAAGACCTCCCCTCTCCCGCTTCCGAAAAAGACGGCGGCGTCATTGCTGGGAGGGTATTTAAAGAAAGAAATTTCTGGCGCTTGCAGCCGAGATTTTTAAAAAAACGATGGGGAGGCTTAATGTTATTATCAATAAAAGCATTCTTAAAAGAACGTCAATCCGCCAATTTACAAGAATTATCCCTTCATTTTTGCAAGCAACCTGAAGCTATGCGCGGCTTGCTAGCGCACTGGATACGCAAAGGAAAAATCCGATGCCAAAAAAAACCCACCGACTGCGGCACAAAATGCCAACTCTGCCAACCGCAGTTTGTGGAATTTTATCGGTGGGTGGAGTAGCTCAGCCGATCATTACTTACAATCAATCTTCGTGCAGGCACTTCCAATTAGCCTTAATTTTATTGACAAGGAGAATTTTAAAAAAGGAAAATTTTTTTGATAAAAGTTAGTGCAAAATTTTAACCACAAACTCATCCACGCTGCCATCTTCCCACGAGGCTTTCTGTTGTATTATTGAAGAATACAAAAACGCTTGTGGCCAAGTCGGGCCATGTGAAGGACTAAGAAAAACACTGATGCCCCTTTCCTCAACATCAGCCTGAATCAAC
>NZ_VFIV01000082.1 GCF_019425495.1 Coxiella endosymbiont of Ornithodoros amblus | reverse complement strand
CTTAGAAAATGTAAGGGAAATTATTTTCAACCCAATAATCAATTGCTTCAATTAAAACAAGCCTTTCCATTAATTCCACCTGCTCAGGAAACAAACTCATCGCTTTCCTTCGTGTATGGAGGTTTTTAAATAATTAAAAATGCCTTTGATAAATGTTTATAATATTTTAATGTTTATAATATCTTAGAGATATTCTTTTCATTAAATCATTCCTGACACACGACTAATGCTCGTATAAAGATATCCCTTCTTTTTGTGTAATAATCATTGAAGCAGCTAACTCTCCAAAGTCACTGAACTTGCTAACGCAAAAGCTCATGCAACTTCCCAGAAGACGATTGTCAAACTGGTTAACTACTGATCTTTCGGATTCTTTGGATAAACTTGCAATACACATTTTAAAAGTCGCTGTGAATAGTAATCGAATGCAGCCCTTCGAATGACTTTTGTATTGCGTTTATATGGATCATTTAGACCAAGAGAAAAAAGCGGAGTATCAACAGAATGTTTCCCCATTTTAAAAAAGTTAACTCATTAACAGAATCCATTCTTTCTCCTATTGCGCTTGATTATCTCGTAGAAAAAGAAGAAAAAAAATGAAGAAGACACTGGCTTACTCGAATCGATCTTTAAAAAATATCTAGATAGTATTGTGAATGATCTAATTAGTTAGGAGTGAGATCTATCAAAGCCGAAAGAGAATCTTTTGTCTATTATTTTATATAAATTATAAACCTATATCTCTTTATTTGAC
Organism: Coxiella endosymbiont of Ornithodoros amblus; assembly: GCF_019425495.1. Lineage (GTDB taxonomy): Bacteria > Pseudomonadota > Gammaproteobacteria > Coxiellales > Coxiellaceae > Coxiella. The sequence continues at coordinate 3,763 of NZ_VFIV01000082.1, read as the reverse complement.
TTCACCTGTATTTTAAACAAGCTTACAGAAACGTTTCATGAATCTGAAGACCTCAAAGTCAGTATGTAGAATCCCTTATTTATAGGTAAGCTCTCTAACCTACTATCGGGAAGATACTTTCTTAAGAGTCGAATTTAAAAATTTAGTTTCTCTTAATTTTTAGAAAATGATGAATTTCTATGGCGGTCTTTGATTATAAAAGTAATTGAAATCAACTTCAATAAAAAATTTTTAATCCATCAGAAGGGAAAATAGCAGATTTTATAAAAGAAACATTTTCTCTCAAGGGAAAAGGAAAAACCTTTGTACAACTCCCAATTTTTTTAGAACTCCTATTGCCCATGCCGAATCAGAATCCGATAATATAACAATTCTAATTATGATACCACATTAGAATTTGAAATCTTTAGCACGTTTGTTGGATAGAATCTTCATCCAGAAAGTTAAAGTTGAGATTCCGAGCTTCGCAAAGATGATAAAATTTGGTGGTATTTTTCTGCTTCAATAACGTCGCGGTGCATTTGTTTGATTAAAGCGCTTATCGAATCAAAACGGACTTCTTCTCGAAGTTTATGTAGAAATTCTACTTCTAAATAAAAATTGTAAATCGTTTTAGAAAAATCAAATAAATAAATTTCTAACAACAATCGGGCGTTTCCATCTTTAAAAGTAGGACGGACTCCCAAACTAGCTACCCCTCGATAAGATTTTTTATTTAAAAAAACGCGAACTACAAAAACACCAGACATTGGTGCAATCGAACGATGCAAGTCGATATTCGCCGTAGGAAAGCCCAATTCTCGACCCCGCTTCTCGCCGCCAATAACGCGGCCGCAAAGTCGATACGGTCGGCCCAGCAAAGCTCGCACCACGGCCATATCCCCTACTTGCAAAGCTTGTCGCACACGCGTACTACTTACGCGCTGGCCATCGTAAATAACCGAAGGCATTTCAATCACCTTAAAATTACATTCCTCGCCCAATTGCTTTAACAACGCATAATTACCCGCTCTTTTCGCGCCAAAACGACAATCATCGCCCGCCACAACGGCTTTCACTCCTAATCGATCCACTAAAATTTGCTTAACAAAATCTCCCGCCGCTAAATCAGCTAATGCGCGATCAAAGCGCAAACAAAAAAGGTAATCAATCTTCCATTCAGCAAACCCCAAGCATTTTTCCCGAAAACGCATCAATCGCGCTTCCGTTTGACCTTTTGCAAAAAATTCTTTGGCCTGTGGTTCAAAGATAATGACCACCGTTAGAAGCTTTAATTCTCGACCCAATTGCTTCAACGTTTTTAACAACGCTTGATGACCCAAATGTAGCCCATCAAAATTACCCAACGTGACCACGCAACCATTCAAATGGGTGAGTAAATTATGTTTGCCGCGTATTAATTTCATACTAATCACATGAAGTGAATAAGAGCGCGATCCTTCAGGAAAAGGACCACAGGCTAACCGAATAAATCCCATCAATCAATGTTAATCGGGGGTCGAAGATCACGCAGGCGCAACCCTGAAATCCACAGAGCTGCTACGTAGCTTAGCAATCCTAACAAGATAAGCACTACTAAATGCCAAACGCGATCCATTACTGACCACATCAGCCAATGATCAACTCTCCCTGAAAAAGCACTAATCACCAATCCCATGATTCCGTTAGCAAAAAGCAAACGCAAAATTAATTTCGTCCAATTAGGCAAAGGTTGATAAATCTTATCCCGTAGCAAAAAATACAATAATAACACTGCATTAAAAGATGATGCCAAAGAGATCGCTAAAGCTAAGCCCGCGTGCGCCAAGGGGTAAATCAATAGCGTATTTAATGTTAGGTTAACAACCACCGCCGCTGCGGCGATTTTAACAGGGATTTTTAGATTTTGTCGCGAATAAAATGCTGACGCCAAGATCTTAACAAGCATAAACCCAGGCAAGCCGACCGAAAATGCCCACAAACTCCGGCGTGTCATCAGGACATCGTGTGCAGTAAAAGCACCATGATAGATCAATGTCGCCAATAAAGGGACCGCTAAAATAAAAAGTGCCACGGCCGCTGGAACGCCGATTAACATCGCCATTCGCAATGCCCAATCGAGGGTAGCGGAATAGCCTTGCGCTGATTTTTGACTGTGTTGACGCGCTAAATTTGGTAACACGACCGTCGCTAAAGCAACACCAATCACTCCCAACGGCAAATAGGTGAGACGATCCGAATAATACAACCACGAAATACTGCCCCCTGCTAAAAACGAAGCAAAGAAATTGTCCATTAACAAACCGATTTGAGCCACTGAAACACCAAATAACGCCGGGACCATCAGTTTTAAAACGCGCATGACGCCGGGGTCTCGCCATTGCCATTTAGGAACCGGGAATAGATTCAAGAGATACAGAAAGGGTATCTGAATAAGTAATTGCAGTATTCCGCCAATCAAAACGCCCCACGCTAAAATGTATATCTGCGTCAAAGCATGCGGCGCCCACAGTCCGGCGACGGCGATCATAGCAACATTTAACAACACGGGTGTAAAAGCTGGTATGCCAAAACGATTAAACGTATTTAACGTTGCTCCGGAAAACGCCGTTAGCGCGATAAGAAATAAATAAGGCGAAGTAATGCGCAGCATATGCGTGGCGTACGCCAACCGAACCGGGTCGCGTACAAAACCAGGAGCAAAAACCATGATAATCACCGGGGCAAGGATTTCAGCGAGGGCTACCACAATCAGCAAAGCGGCCCCTAGGGTACCGGCAATATGATTGATAAATTCACGCACTTCTTCTGGCTTGCGATTAGCCCGATAATCCGAAAGCACTGGAACGAAGGCCTGGGCAAAGGCACCTTCACCAAAGAGACGGCGCATAAAATTTGGAATTTTGAATGCCACCACAAAAGCGTCAAAAGCGGGTCCCGCTCCAAAGATAATGGCCAATACCACATCACGAGCGAAGCCAAGAAGCCGAGAAATCAGCGTCATACTAGAAATCACTAGCGTTGACTTGAACAACTTGCGACTCATTGTCTTTCCATTTAGTAACCAAGGAGAAGTGAGGATAGGATCCTATCATTACCCGCAACTCACAGCCATTTCAATTTTAGGCTTCGTCATTCTTGCGTAGGCAGAAGTGACGGGCTTTAAGTTTTTTTCTTTACCATTTGTGAGTAATGATCTAGATAGGGTAACAATCACACGGTGTTCTATTGACAAACGCTCGCCAAAACGGCATATTGTGCGCCGTAAATAACGATTTTGGAGGTCCCTCGTGGCAAATTCAGCGCAAGCAAAAAAACGTGCGAGACAAAATGAAAAACGCGAACTTCATAACACCAGTCAACGTTCCGCCGTTCGTACGGCCGTCAAGAAAATTTTGAAAAGCCTCCAAGCTAATGACTTTAGTGCTGCTCAAAGTGCTTATCAATATGCAGTTCAGATATTGGATAAATCGGCTGGGCGGCGAATTATTCATCGAAATAAGGCGGCTCGTCTTAAAAGCCGATTAAGCCAGAAGATAAAAAGTCCGTCCTCCAGTCAGTAAACAATTTATCTTTTTCTAAAAATTGCTTTACGCTTATTTTGGTTATTTCTATCGGAGAGATAACTTTGTTTCCTACTCCCGAAAAAGGATACCGTTAATTTAACTGAGATTGCCTTAGCCTTTGGAGGGGAGGCGAAAGTCAGCTCGCGTTATCGACGACTGCAACGATTTTGTGGCTTATTTCAGATTGATTTTCTGCAAATCGCCGCTGGATTTTTAGC
>NZ_VFIV01000101.1:3632-4982 GCF_019425495.1 Coxiella endosymbiont of Ornithodoros amblus | reverse complement strand
TGGATAGTTGTGTACACCTTGCGTTTTCAGGATTTGAAATAACCACTTTAATGCCAGAGCCTAACGGATTACTCAATCTGGAAAAATTTGAAGCGGCTATTCGTCCAGATACCATTTTGGCTTCTATCTTGCATGTCAATAATGAAACTGGTGTCATTCAAGACATCCACGGGATTAGTGAGATCACTCGACGTCATGGAATATTATTCCATGTAGATGCTGCGCAAAGCGCTGGGAAAATTCCCATCGATCTGCAAGCTGTTTCTGTAGATCTCATGTCCTTTTCCGCGCATAAAATTTATGGACCCAAAGGGATCGGCGCATTGTATGTGCGTGCTAAACCGCGCGTGCGGCTTGAACCTCTAATTCACGGTGGTGGACATGAGAAAGGATTACGTTCAGGTACCCTGGCGACACATCAAATCATAGGGATTGGAAAAGCCTTTGAATTGGCAAAATTGCGTTTAACATACGACAACAAACACATTGCTTACTTGAGCGATCGTTTGTGGAATGGCTTAGAGAAATTAGGGGGCCTCCACGTTAACGGTGTAAACGCTCCGCGGATCCCGGGCTGTCTGAATATTCGTTTTGACGGTGTTGAAGGTGAATCATTGCTGGTTAGCCTTCGAAACGTAGTAGCTATTTCTAGCGGCTCCGCGTGCAACTCCGCAAGTCCTCTTCCATCTCATGTGCTGACTTCTATGGGGCTGACTCGAGAAGAAGCAGACAATTCCATTCGTATTAGCTTTGGTCGATTTACCACTCAAGAAGAAGTGGATGGCGCTATCGAGCATATAACGGAGCAAGTCAATCGCTTGAGAAAAATGTCTCCCGTGTGGGAAACAGTAAAGGCAAAACTAGTCGCTTAAAGTACGATGCAATATTCAAAAGAAGTGTTACATTATTTTTTTGAAAACCTGCATGCGGGTAAGCTTGATAAAGATGATCCCAAAGTGCGATACGGTGAAATTGCCACAAGCACGGAAGGTCATTTTTTTCGATTGTATTTGCGTTGCCAAAACGACATTATTACAGAAGCGAAATTTCAGGCTTATGCTCCTATTGTCGCAACAGCTGCTTGTGAGTATGTTTGTCGTTGGGCTAAAAGCAAAAAGTTAGACGAAGCAAATTACTTAGATAGAAATCAAATACAAAAAGCGTTAAATTTATCTTCATTACAAGTTCATGTGGCCTTTTTGATTGAGCGGTTATGGAGGAAAACACTGCTCGCGCAAGTATTTTAGCTTCCAGGCCTTTGTGAAAGCCCTCGATTCTTTGTCTGTCAGTAGACGGCCCACGAACGGGAACGACGGACATCTTATGCTCCTATTGTCGCAACAGTTGCTT
>NZ_VFIV01000101.1:0-3622 GCF_019425495.1 Coxiella endosymbiont of Ornithodoros amblus | reverse complement strand
CACAGATTTATGTTCCGAACTCATCGTAATTATATGCTTACCTTGGCGACGATAAAAAAAGACAGCCCCTTTAAGAGCAAGGTTATTCGATTCCGTTGCACCGGACGTCCAGATAATTTCACGTGGATCAGCATTAATCAACTTAGCCACAGATTCACGGGCATTTTCAATTAATTGGCGAGCTTCCCAACCGTAACGGTGATTTTCGGAAGCTGAATTACCAAACACGCCTTCTTTTGTTAAAGACGCCACCATAGCCTCTACCACAGCAGAATCAGCGGGCGTTGTCGCCATGTAATCAAAATAAAACGGTAATTTCATCGTTTACGACCCACGCAATAAAACCAAACGCAAAGCGATAAAAATACAGTCACCCCCAGCACATCAGCAATAGAAGCAAAACGAGGAGTTACAATTGATAGCGCATTTGCCGTGCCCATTATAACAAAAGGAATGGCTAAAATAACGCCAATTAACGCACTGCCCGCCACCATTCCGCACGCCATCAAAACACCTCGTTGGTGAGAGTGGACTAACTCCTGTTCCTGCTCGGCACTGCGTCGTTTCCGCTGCCAAGGTTTTTTGACAAGAAAGCTGATTATTCCCCCTACCACTACCGGCATAATAACCTCGGGCGGCAGATAAATAGCGAGACCCACTGCCAACGCCGGCACCTGAAAATTGCGACGTTTCAGAAATTCATTAAGTATGATAATAACAACAGCGATGAAAACGCCTACTATGACCATGTCCCAATTGAGCTGGTGTGTTAACACTCCGCTCGCCACTGCCGCCATTAATGCGGATTGAGGTGCCGCTAGCATTTGGGAAGGATCCATACCAGAGCGCGGATAAACACCCCTCATACCGTAAGCATTAAATAAAAGTTGAAGCACTGGACCAATAATAAGAGCGGATGCAATAACGCCAACGCCCATCATTACTTGCTGCCGCCACGGCATGGCACCAACCATTCTCCCTGCTTTTAAATCCTGGATATTTTCTCCCGCAATCGAACCGATGCCCGCTAAAACCGTCGCAATGATGATAACCGCTGAAGCTACGCGATGCGCCTGCACCGATCCGTGAACGTGAAAAATTAACAGAAATAAAAATGCTAACAATAAAATAGCGGTAATTAATAATCCAGATAGCGGATTATTACTTGATCCTACAAGCCCGCAAACATAACTGGATATGGTAGCTAACAAAAAACCGATCGTGAGAATGTAAATAATTGAAACCAAAGCTACAAAGGCTAAAAAATTCCCCGACCCCAGGAAATTAGCTTCTCGAAAATAATAAAAAATGTAAAAGAAAGAAAATCCAATGAGCGCTAAAACGCCGACAATAATCCAAACAGGAGGAATATCTGCTTCAATACGTAAACGCTGTCCCGAAGTTTCGCCTAATTTTTTACGAAAATTAGTAAAAGAAAGATGAACTCCTTTTATGATTGGCTTCAATAAATTTAACAATATCCACAACCCGCCTACCAGCATGGTTCCCACGCCGACAAAACGAAGATGGGCGTCCCATAATTGAGTTGCCGCATCATAAGCGGAAGTTGCATTAGCGGGTAAACCATAATATAAGCCGATGAGCGGTAAGATAATCACCCAACCTAAAGTAACGCCGATTAAAAAACTCACCGCCACTTCAAAACCCACGATATAACCCGAAGCTAAAACGGCTGGCGTGAATCCCCATCCGAAACCAAAAACCGTTTTTCCGGTAAATGTCCACAATTGCAAATTATCAGAAACAATTTTTAATCCTGTCTGTGCAAAAGCAATAATCCCGCCGACCACACCGCCATTAGCCAACAACTTCAATCTACCTTTTCCTTTCACACTTATTTTAAGCAAATTAGCAATTGCTGTTCCCTCAGGAAAATGCAAAACTGGAAGGCTGAGCATCACTCGCCGTAATACGGCAGCAAATAAAACTCCTAACAGTCCCCCAAGCACTGCAATAATTAGCGTCTCCCAATAGGGAAACCCATTCCAAATACGTAAAAAAATCATCGCCGGCAAAACATAAGCTAGCGCTGCTGCCACACCTTCCCCCGCAGAAGCAGCCGTTTGAACTAAATTGCTTTCCAACACATTGTGCTGCTTAAAAAAACGTAAAATACCCAACGCTAGAACCGATGCTGGAATGGATGCAGAAATTGTCGTCCCAATTTTTAAAGCTAAATAAGCATTCGCCGCAGATAAAACAATAGCTAATAGGATAGATAATACAATCGCTTTAAATGTAAATTCGGGCAAAGAGGTTGAAGTGGGGATTAGAGATTCGCTATCTAAGTTTTCGGGATTTTTCACTAAAATGTCCTTACATCGAATGAATTTATTTGAAGCATCATTCCAAGATTTTAACAGCAATTATCCCGTCTATGAATAGAAGCTAAAATACCTCGGAGAATATTTAGTTCTGTTCTATCAATTTGGACGCGATTAAAAAGACGCCTTAAGCGTTTCATCAGCATCTTCGGTTGCCTCCCCTCGGATCGATAAATTTAATACCCACTAGCGTTTTTTCCAGGTGCGTATAAAACTCCTCCATCTGATCAGCCGTTGCCAACTGGTAAATCGAGGTGTCTTGATATCCCGGGTCAACAGCACTCATTTGCCATCCACATTTCATACGTGAGAATTTGCACTGCCTGCGCCAAATTTAATGAGCTAAAGGTGGCTTCAGTGGGGATAGTGACATAATATTGACACTGCGCCAGTTCCTCATTAGTCAATCCCGAGCGCTCTCCCGGCCAAATACAATTGCTATGTCTCCTCGATGCCGTACAATTTGTTCAGCGCATTCGCGCGCTGTTTTAACTGGCCAGGACAGTGTACGCGAGCGCGCACTAGTTCAAAAACAAGGTTACACCCATTCAAGGCAGCAGTGAGATTATCTACCACTCTAGCGCTCGCCAGCACTGTATCCGCACCCGCCGAGCGCGCTGTAGCCTCCTCATGAGGAAAAAGCCCAGGCTTTACTAAGTGAAGTTCTAAAAATCCCATTGTTTTCATAGCCACCGCCGCTGCCCCGATGTTCCCTGGATTGTTTGGATTCATAAGAACAATTCGAACTTTTTGAAACATAGGCAGATCATAACACTATCTAATCCTTTCATAAAGAATCCTTTCATAAAGAAAACGCATAGGGCCGTGAGGGCTGGGCCCCGCCTGCGCACCTAGCCATCAACTGCGGTGTACCCATGCCCTATTGCATGTTTTTCTATCGCGGTTGGGCAATCCACGTTTCCACTTTACCGGGTTGTCATAACAGTCACGTATGCGTTAGACTTTATTCATGAAGACGCGAAATGGTTAAATCAATTTTTTATCGGCACAAGTGTTCACGTGGCATCTTAAAAAATATGAGAACAAACACTTATACCTTACTTGAGCAGTGTAGGAAATATTACCAACAGAAATGAAGAAGCCTATCTAGAAATTAAACGTATCTTTTTCAGATATTATTTTTATTTCGTCCATAAGTTCGCTATCATTTAACACCATGGAATATCAAGATTATTATAAAATTCTAGGTGCCTCGCGTGATGCGACGGCAGATGAAATTAAAAAAAGTTATCGAAAACTAGCACGCAAATATCATC
>NZ_VFIV01000017.1 GCF_019425495.1 Coxiella endosymbiont of Ornithodoros amblus | reverse complement strand
ATATCCATTTTAAACTGGTTACTAACCCACTGATGTCTTTCATCAAGAACCCCTTATCCTTCAATAACATCAGGAATTCTACTGAATACTCAGCAGCTTTTCTGACCATTTCATCAACTTAACTGCTCTTAATCTGCCTTAAGATTATTTTAAGGGTAGTACACGGCGACTAATCCAGCCACTCACCACAAAAAACGGTGCTTGCAGGCCCTGTCATTGTGACCGGAGTTAGCGGTCCTTGCCAATCGATGGTGAGGCTCCCCCCAGGTTGACTAACCACAACGCGCTCTTGGAGCAGTCCACAACGACGGCCTACTGATACGGCCGCGCAAGCATTACTGCCACAAGCCAAGGTTTCACCCGTCCCCCGTTCGTAAACGCGCAGTCGAATATTTTGAGGATCGATGACTTGCATAAAACCTACGTTGGCACCTTCCGGAAAACACTCATGCACACTTAAACGGGCTCCAACCTTACTTACCTCTTCGGCATTGATACGTTCTACCGGAATTATCGCATGGGGATTTCCGATATTGACTACACCCAGCCTTACTATTTGATTATCCACAGCAATGTCATAGAAATTGGCTACATTGGAGGCGATAAAAGGAATTTCTGTAGGCTCAAAGCGCGGAACGCCCATTTTCACGGATACTTTACCATCGGGTTGTATTTTCAATTCTAATATCTCGTTGAGGGTAGAAATACGCAGCTCTTCTCGATCGCTTAATTGATGAGCTTGGATGAAACGTGCAATGCAACGAGCGCCATTCCCACATTGCCCTACCTCACTTCCATCGGAATTAAAGATCCGAAAATGAAAATCAACTGAGTCATTTTTGGGAGGTTCGATCACCAATAATTGATCAAAACCTACCCCAAACCGCCGATTCGCCATTTTTTGAATTTGCGATGTCGTTAATTGAAAAGAGTTTTCTGTGGCATCAATGACCACAAAATCATTACCCGATCCCTGCATCTTAGTAAAGTTAACTTTCATTGGAATCCGACTCCTGACTCTGGGCTGCCACCGGCGGTAAATATAAAGCCCCTTTCGAACCACACCCCCCCATGAAAAAAGTAAGGCTTATTATTAATAATAATTTTTTCATGATGAAATGATATATCAATGCGTCCTCGCACACCACTGTGTGTTGAATGATGAGCATACTAGAACGACTAACCATCCTCTTTTGTGATATCCTTGACACATCCTCTAAGAAAGGTTCCATTACTGGCGAATTCAGTAGAGGAATAGGGATACAGCGAATTCGTTAGATTGCGATCATTAACAATCATTTCACCTGTTAAATAAATAGCTTCATACGGCTAAGGCTTGCTATGAAAATACTCGTAATTAACAAACTGAGGTATTTTTCCGCAATCGTTCCATCTAAATTTAACCTTTTATTGACGAGTTCCTCTAAAAAGATCTCCATAATATACTTCAATTCTCTAAGGTCATAGAGAGTTGTCGACATTTTCCTGGATCTTGGCGAAAATTGGAGAGTTGTAGGAGAGGATTGTAGGAAATTACAAAGAATATAAACCGGAGCGCAAACTTCACCTTTTAGATTGAAATGAGCGGGATGTAGAAGAATAGGCGCACATTTTTTAGACCATAACTTTCTACATAAATTTTTTGTATCAACTCTGAAGACCCATAGAATTATCAGTGGCAGGCCTAAATCCAAGTAATACGCTAAACGTTAGTGAAAATAAAAGGTGCTGAGCAGTATCTGCTAAATACGGATTTTGTTTTAAGTTACGGTGATCTTGTGCGCGAGATAACGCATATTGATAAAACATTTGTTTCGCTCATAGCTAGAAGCAATCCAAGCGTTTTTAAGTAATATTGAATAGAGCTCTTTCCCTTGCGGATCTTTCCTCATTTTCAGTGATAGCCTTAAAAGTTTCTCATTGCCCAACTAAATTTTTGGGTGGTAGAGAGTTAACGTTAAAATCTCTCTTTAAGTTTTTATGGAATGTAGCGTCCCGATATTTGCCAACAAAAAAATGCTGCGAGCGCCGCCAGTCACGCCAAAAACCTTAATCGGCAAGATTGGGCGAAGATCTAATTCTCTCCATAAAGCAGAAAAAGTCCCCGGCGTTACAATAACTATTGGCAACGTATAACGAGGAGTATTGATAAAGACTTCGTATGAATTCTTTAAGATAATTTCTGCGGACAATCCATTTTCCAGATATAAAAAGGTCGGAACGAATTTTTTTGTTAACATCTGGGTGGATGACGGGAACAAGTTCACCCCTCAAGGGGAAGATGAAATAATCCTTATTTGATAAAAGTAGTCGCAAATGGGTAACTTAATTTATACAGCGAAAACTGATTGTTGGGGTCAAGCTGTTCAATAGCTTTAGCAAGCCCAGGATTGACCCTATAAACAGCAGCACGAAGTCCGCCAAGTGACTGTTGCAATGCCGTTCTTCATAATCATTTTTGTTTGCCATTCTCAAAGGAAACGAATTAAGACTAAGAGAAAATACTACACTTTAAATACAATGATTACTCAACTTGACTGGGCATGATGCTTTTTAATCAAGCTTGCTTATTCTGAATCAAAAAGACAACCAATGACTTAGCTCCAGCTTCTTTAAAGCTGTAATCAACGCTTTTTTATTTTTACCAATTAAATTTTAATCTAATGTTTTGAACATAGAATTCAACGGTTCGAATTGATAAAGATAAACACTCTGAAATTGATCTATAACGCCGCCCCTGGATTAACTAAGACAGCGATTTTAACTTCCTGCTGCATTAAATAAATCTCTGGATATAACTCTCCCACGTAATACCGCTTTAACAATGACATTATCTTTTGATGTTGTTCTTTACCTTCCCTATATCAGAAATACTTTATGGATCTTCGTCCTGTTTTCTTTGCGCAAGAGTCCTTCTTAACCGAAAGAGTAACTTTTTACTCTTACTGATCGCAATATTTCTCCTTTTTCTAAATAATATATTAATTCCTTCTCTGAATCTAGTTATAGGCTATCAAGGTCTACTAATTCAGTGTATCATAGCGTGAATTGTTATATCCACTTTTTTAATAAAAGAAAATTATATGATATTTATTTTTATAAAATATTTTTCCTTTAGCGCTTTATCTTTTTGGGAAAATTAGGTTTAAAATCCCTTCAAATTGAAAAAAGTGAGCGTCTGAAATGAAACCGCCATTAGAAATCATAACCATCCCTTCCGCTAAGCCCGCCGTTGGAAGTATCATCTGGTTGCATGGACTGGGGGCTGATGGGTATGATTTTGCAGATATTATACCGCGGTTGGGGTTGCCGGAGAATTTGCATTTGCGATTTTTGTTTCCTCATGCACCAATTCGGCCCATTACGGTGAATGCGAATATGCAAATGCGAGCTTGGTATGATATTTACAGCCTCGAGGATCTATCATGCGAAGATAAAAATGGTATTGCCCAAACGCAGCAATCGATTAATCGATTAGTTGAGCAAGAAATTTTATCCGGAATCCCAAGCGATCGAATTGTTTTAGCGGGATTCTCGCAAGGGGCCGCGATGAGTTTGTATGCTGGGCTTTGCTATTCAAAACCACTAGCAGGTATCATCGCGTTGTCAACCTATCTTCCGTTAGCCAATCATCTACCAAAAGAAAATAGTGCGGCCAATCGATCTATCCCTATTTTTATAGCCCATGGCAGCGCTGATCCTGTATTACCAATAATTTTGGGGAAGCAAGCCACTCATTTTTTAAAAGAATTAGGCTGTTCCGTGGAATGGCATGAGTATTCGATGGAACATCAAGTGTGTCAGGACGAAATCGAGGCGATTGGAAAGTGGCTAACCGATCGCTTTCCTTAAACATTCTAGTTCTTCTATCGTGCCAACGTTAAACCATTTCCTTCGATACAACTCTCCACTAACTGTCCCACGCGAAATGGCTTCAAAGAACGATCAAATGAAAAATCAGACCAAATATCTGCGCTCATCATAACAAATGGTTCATTTCGCAACAAAGGCAATGCTTGAAAAACCCTACCCCCTGTCCTCAATAAGCGATCCCTTTCATGAGAATAATGAATGCTTACACCATATCGTTCTTACCATCACCTAAATGGCTCACTATTTGTTCGGCATGGTGAGAAATATTAACAATAATCTCATGAATTCCGGCTTTTTTCAACACCTTTGCATTGTGTTCAATTAAATTTTCAGAACTAATAGATAATAAAGGTTTAGGAAGCGTATCAGTCAATGGTTTTAAGCGAGACCCTCGTCCAGCTGCCAATATCATTGCTTTCATTATAATTATCTCTTTTCAAGTAATGATTTTAGTCCCTTAAGCTCAGAATATCGTTCACACACGGCCAAAGCGTATCGCATCACTCTGGGAATATACTGCAAATATGAGGGCTTCCCATCCCGTTCATTTAATCGAGCAAAAAGACCAATACATTTTAAATGGCACTGCAACCCAATCCAATCAAACCAGCGAAGGAACTCCCTTTCATCTTTCTCCTCTAACAACCCCGCTTGACAAGCTTGGCGTTGGTAAGCGAACACCCACGTCTTTACCTGATCAATCGGCCAATCGATATAGCAATCTCGCAACAGAGAAAGTAAATCGTAAGTCACTGGTCCATACAACGCATCCTGAAAATCTAGGATACCAGGTTGATGGTGGTTGGCAACCACAATCAAATTGCGTGAATGATAGTCACGATGGGTGCAAATTTGCGGCTGGGATAATGCTGTTTTAATTAACAACTGAAAAACATTCTCTAGCGTTTCCTCCTCTTTTAAAGACAAGGGAGTCTTCAAATATTTTTCGAGATACCAATGGTAGAAACCACGACATCTCTTGATAATAAAGATCAGCCGTAAATTTTGGTAAAGCATAGTCTTCAATTTTTTGGCACGATTGAATGCGAAAAAGATCATTAAAAGCACATTTATACAATTCATCGGCCGTTTTTTTATTAAGTGCGTGCACGTATAATTGATCGCCAAAATCTGTTAATAACAAAAATCCCTGTTTCTTATCTTCAGCATAAATAACAGGGATATTTAAACCCAATTTGTAAAACACTTTTGCAATAGCAATAAATGCTGCACAAAATTCTTTTTGTAATGAGGCATCCATAGCGACATAAGTAATGTCTTTACAATAAACACAAAAGTAACGACGCACACTGGCATCCCCAGGCAAAAGCGAGAGACGTTTAAATGGCTGTTCCAATACAGTATTTAACCAGTTTTCGAATTCTTGACAACGATTTTCAATACGCTCTTTCATCATATACAGCCGTTCAACGGGAACTCCTCGTAGCCAAATCCCTTCATAGGGGTTACCATTCCCAAACCGACATCGAATAAAAGAAATTTCGCAATGAAGCAGGGAAAATCATTTATTTTTTACTGTCTGGTTTTGCTGTTATGTGTTTTCCAGCAACTGGGCGGTGCTGTGACAGTAAGCATGGCTAAAGCTATCAAAACTACCGATAGAAAACAACGCGCCTCAGAGACTCTACCCACCGGTTTGTCGTATCGACATTTTTACCAGCATGTCGCTCATTTACTCGGCTGGGTCCCCACACCCAATCTCATTTGTGGAGGTTACTTCAAAGAACCATTGATACTCACCAAACACCACCACCCCGGCGGACCAGCAACAAAAGAGCCCACTATCGTCACGGCCAAAGGACCCTCCATGGTCACAGCTCAAGGCGTTTCTATCTTACGCAAAGATGTTGTCGTCACCCAACCCAGCCGTATTGTAAAAGCTGATAAAGCCTATATTTATGGAGACAGCAGAACAGATCATGTAACTAAAATTATTTTAATTGGCCATGTCCGCTTGCACGAAGCGGACAAACGTGTTGTCGCCGATAAAGGAACACTGACGCTTTATCCCAAAACCGCGACACTAATGAATGCGGCTTACCACATTTATAACGGGGAGCCTTACTTTTATAAATTTAAATATCCCTTCGACGCGTGGGGCATTGCCAAACACACCGTACGCGACGCATCAAACGTAATCACCTTGCGTCATGCTACTTACAGCACTTGTAAGCTGACAGCTCCAGCGTGGTCAATGAGCGCAACAACGCTTGTCTTAAACAGAAATACTCATCGAGGCGAAGCTTACAATATGCTTTTGTATATCAGCAAGGTTCCTATTTTTTATTTTCCTTATTTTAGTTTCCCAATTGATAATTATCGAAAAACGGGTTTTTTAATCCCGTACGTTGGGCATAGCTCGAGCTCGGGTTGGTTTTTTGCTTTGCCTTTTTATTGGAACATGGCGCCCAATTACGATTTAACACTAATCCCCGAGTTTATGTCTGAACGCGGACTTAATTTGCAGAGCCTTTTTCGTTTTTTAATCACCAAAAACAGTGGAAATATTTATTTAAACTATCTCCCCAATGATAAAGTGTTTCAACAGTTTCGAGAGACCACCCTTAGTAAATTTCTGCCGTCCGTTTTAGCAAGACACCATGCTTTTATTTTGTATGTAGATAAACTCAAAAAAATTAAAAATCAGCGCGCTTTTTTTTCGATGAATGAAACCACGTTTTTTAATTCCGAATGGTCTTCACGGGTTATTTTAAATTACGTCACTGACCCTTATTTTTTTCAAGATCTTGGCAGCCAGCTGGGCAGCAGTTCTCTTTCCAACCAATTGCTTAATCAGATTGATTTACAGTACAATGGACTGCGTTGGCAATTTATGGGAATGTTACAAGCGTATCAAACGCTTCACCTAATTAGTCAATGGACAACTCCGACACTAGATCAATATTCCCGGTTACCCGATTTTAACGTTATAGGTTATTACCCTGACATCGTTCGAGATGTGGATTTTAATTTTAACGCTGAGGCCATTAACTTCGACTATCGTAGCGACTTCGTCCCTGATAAACCAAGAGGACAACGGTTTCATATGCGACCAGGTATTAGTTTTCCGCTTTATTTCAGTTCCGGCTACATCATTCCCCAACTATGGGCGGACGCCACTGCCTATAACATCACGCATTTTCAGCCCGGACAAGCACACACTTCCAGCCGTTTGTTACCTATTTTCGATATCGATTCAGGGCTTTATTTTGATTGCAGCTTCCATCTCGGTCATCGGTCCTTTATTCAAACACTCGAACCCCGATTTTTCTATTTGTACGTCCCCTATCAAAATCAAGATCGTTTCCCTAACTTTGATACGGTCTTGTTGCCGTTCTCTTTTGAACAATTATTTGCCTTAAACCAGTTTACGGGAAACGATCGTTTGCAAAATGCCAATCAAGCGAGTTTTGCGCTCACTTCACGAATTTTGGATGCTAAAAATGGTAGTCCTATTTTAACGGCCAATGTTGGATTTATTTATTACCTTGAAAACCAACGTGTTTGCCTCACTCCGGAATGCACCCCGACTAATTATCATTATTCACCCATCATCGGCGAACTCACTTTTTATCCTTTCCCTTACTGGTCTTTTACTGGCAGCTTAGCGTGGGATCCCAATTGGGGGCAAACGAATAACACTTCCGTTGAACTAGCCTATAACAATAGGGGGGGGAAAGCTGGTATTCGTTATCTATTTGTCCACAGGAATGAGGGTTCCATCGTCACATCCACGCCCATCATTGTTCCAGAGAACGCATACAGTCAAAACACCAACTACGTGATCTCTTCAGGAGCCTGGCCGTTGTTTAAAAAGTGGAGTGCTGTCGGCTATTGGGATTACAATATTACCCAACGTCATACCGATGTCTATTCAATCGGTGTACAATACAACACTTGTTGCTGGGCATTAAGTTTCAGCATACGCCGCACTTATGCGGGTTTGAAAGTCAATCCCAATGGAACTCTACAAAGGCAGTACGACACGGCTTACGGGTTTGAACTCCAGTTAAAAGGGTTGGGTAATTTGGGGACGGCTCCCATTTCAACAGTAACGGTGTTGGATGCGATGAATAATGGTGTTTCTAATGATGTGAGGTAGTTATTATGTGGAAAAAAATATTAACTTCAATGGTAATTATTTTGAGTGTCACAAGTATCAGCGCTTTTGCACAATCAACTTTGCCGGCCCCAAACGCCACCCACGAACAATCTTTGGACAAAATAGTAGCCGTGGTTAATGATGAAATTATTACTCAAAGTGCACTCAATCATGCGTTAACGGCTGTAAAGCAACAATGCCTGCAGCGTCAAATTTCGCTGCCTGGTCAGAAAACATTTAAAAAGCAAGTGCTCGATCAATTAATTTATCAAAAATTACAATTACAGGTTGCTAAACACAATCAAATTAAAGTCACCAACAGCGAAATAAATGCGGCGGTTGCGCGTATATCCGAAGCCAATCATTTATCACAAACCGCTCTCAAAAAAAAATTGACTCGGGAAGGAATTTCTTATAAGGAATTTTGTAGTCAATTACAAAAACAATTAATCATTTCAAAGTTGCAGCACCAAGCGTTGCAAGACACTATTTCAATCAATAAATCCGATATCGCAGCTTTTCAAAAACAACATGCCAGGCAAATTGCCTCAACAGAATATCACATCGCGACCATACTTATTCCCTTACCGGCTTCCGCCACCCAAGCACAAATTTATCATGCCAAGGGCAAAACCGCTCTGGTTTTAAAGCAATTACAAAAAGGTTCAAGCTTTGAAACAGCAATGAAAATGCACCCTGGCAGTGCCGATCTTGGCTGGCGTTCTGTTAATGAGCTGCCCAAAGTGTTTGTTAAGACTGTATTGAAAATGAAGCCAAACGAGGTGACTGGTCCCGTTCAAGCCCCCAATGGTTTTCATATTATCAAGTTACTGGATAAAGAAGCTAAAAACACTGTTACCAATCAGCAAATCCAACAAATCGTTTACCAACAAAAAGTGGAAAAAGCGTTGAAAAAATGGCTGACTCAATTGCGTAGTTCCGCTTATATTCACATTTATGCTGATTCTTAATGAAATCGATTGTGATTACGCTCGGCGACCCCGCAGGCATTGGGCCTGATATTTTAATAAAATTGGTACAGCATAATCTTTCTGTTCCGCTCTACGTTATTGCCGATCAGGATTTATTAGCAAATCGCGCTAACAAGCTAGGCCTTACGCTTCCATCAAGCTTAGTTATACAGCATGTACCTTTAAAAAAACCCTGCCTCATCGGAAAACCCAATCCCGCTAACGCTGAATATATATTAGAAACTTTGCGCATCGCTGCAATGGGTTGTCAGCGTAATGATTATAAAGCAATGGTCACTGGGCCGGTGAGCAAAGCGGTTATAAACAAAGCAGGTATCGCTTTTACCGGCCATACCGAGTGGCTTGCCAAGCTCACTGGCGTTCAACGAACAGTTATGCTTTTTGTAACAAATGAATTGAAAGTCGCTTTATATACCACTCATATACCCTTGGCTAATGTCCCTTCCTCATTAGCCCCTTCGACACTAAAAGAATCCATTCAAATTTTGCAAAAAGGATTACAAAAATACTTTTCCATCCTGAATCCCCGCATTATAATTTGTGGCTTAAACCCTCATGCCGGTGAAAATGGTTACTTGGGGAAAGAAGAAACTAACGTCATTGAGCCCGTCGTTAAAGCACTAAACACTGAAGGTTTTTTATTAACCGGTCCCCTTCCTGCCGACACCGCCTTTACGCCCAGTCATAGTCATCACGCTGATGCTATTTTAGCGCTATACCACGACCAAGGTCTGCCCGTTGTTAAAGCACTTGGATTCGGCCAAGCCGTCAACGTGACCTTGGGTCTCCCTTTCCTTCGGACCTCTGTCGATCACGGCACTGCTTTTGACCTCGCCGGCACCGACCGTGCCGATGAAAGTAGTCTACTAGCCGCTGTCAAACTAGCGGCTACTCTTTCATAAAAGAACCGGTTTTTTCTATAAGTTTCCTACTAAAACCAATTCTTTTGACGACCCACTGAAGAAAGTGTATTTTACCTGGGATCCTATCATTATCCACAAGTGGATAATTAAAGCCGTTATGCGGGTAATTCTAAGAGTGGGACAAAATTGTTTATTGAAAGAAATGCACTTAAATTTCTCGACGAGTGGCTAACCGAAAAACAGCGCAAACCGTTGATCATCCCCGGTGCTTGCCAAGTTGGCAAGACCGCGTTGTTCGGCGGTTTGCGTTTCTCAAAAAAACGTTTAATTGAACTTAACTTTGAACAGGTTATTCCCATTGAGATAAAATCAGCCAGTACAAGCATTTTGCAGTCTTTACATGTGCTTATGGCACAAAAACAGTTAGATCGGTCCGTTCCTATTAATGGCAATTTACCCACTCAGGTACGAGTAAATACAAAAACACCGACCGGAAAGCGTCTCAACTATCAATTATCACTACCATTTCATTTGATTAGTCAACTGCAGCATTTGTTTGGCAAGGATGTCTGATGAAAAAAATGCCGGTGCGCAAGCGTTTTGCTCAGCACTTTCTCCATGATTCCTTTGTTTTGCAGAAAATCGTCAGTGCGGTCCATCCCAAAAAGACGGATATTCTGGTGGAAATTGGACCGGGTCGTGGAGCCTTGACGAATTATTTATTAACGGAATGCGATAATTTAGTTTTGCTTGAGATTGATCGGGACTTGGTTGCTTTTTTGCAAAAGAAATATAACCAGCAAAAAAACATAACGATTCATCAAAATGATGCTTTACAATTTAATTTTTTATCCCTAAAAACAAATAAGCCACTTCGTGTTGTCGGCAATTTACCTTATAACATTTCAACGCCCCTGCTTTTTCATTTGTTTTCTCAAATACATTGCATTGAAGACATGCATTTTATGCTGCAAAAAGAAGTGGTCAGGCGAATTACGGCTGAGGTGGGGAGTCACGATTACGGGCGCCTCAGTGTAATGGCTCAATATTTTTGCGACAACACTTATCTCTTCACCGTATCACCTCAAGCACTTATCCCACCGCCCCAAGTGGAGTCGGCTATTATCCGATTGATCCCTCGCCACAATTTTACGCCAGTCGCCAAAAATTTGGATCAACTGAGTCATATTGTGAAAGAATCTTTTAGCTATCGTCGAAAAACGGTTGGTAATGCGCTCAAAAAATTAATAAACCCGTCGCAGTGGCCATTGCTTGAAATTAACCCACAATTACGGCCTCAAGAATTAACAGTACAAGATTTTGTTAAAATCAGTAATATAATTAAACTAAAGGCCAACTAGGAGTTTGTTCCAAGATGCACTACAAAAATATGTATTAGCCGCCATCGACCTTTCTCCACGCAGTCAAGAAGTCATCGACCGCGCCGCCGAAGTTGCGACAAGTAATAACGCAACACTGGATGTCGTTCATCTAATAGAACATTCACCCGTTACTTACGGCGGTGAATTTTCTATTCCGATTAACGTGAACTTAGAACAAACGATCGAATCCGACACCCGAAAAGCATTGACTAAACTTTGCCATACCGTGCAGGCCCCTCTGAAAGACAACACACATTAAGCGGTGTGGTAAAACACATGGTGATTGAACTGGCCGAAAAATTAAAGATCGACCTGATCGTCGTAGGCATCCATGGCTACCACAGCCTGGATAAGTTGTTAGGCTCTCGAGCCAACGCCATTTTAAATGTAGAAACTTGCGATGTGCTTGCGGTGCGGATGAAAGGAATAACATTAATTCTGATTCTGAATTGATAATTTACTTTACGTTTTAACGTATGGTACTACCGTTAATGAACAAGGGAAACAATAGGGAAATTGAGTAATGGAACCACATTGTAAAATATAGCGTTTCCTTATTTTCACCTATTCTCTTAACCTTTAATAAATTTCATTTTTTAAATGAGCTTTGTAATGAAAAAATTGGTTTTATCAACCCTTATTACCTTTTCTTTAAGAATTTTTTGCTATTGGGAATGGCATTTAATAATCCTTTTAATCAACTATTAAAAATGCGTTTCCTCCAGCAAGTGAATGCGGCATTCCTAATCCAAGCCTTGCTCTTGATGAGCCTGCAAACAAACTTTTTCCATTGTTTCACGGCAGCGTTAGTGACAGGACACCAATCGCGTGGCATAGGTAATTGTACGGTCCCTCACATTTACGCTAACCTTAATGCCATGCTCCATATGGGATACACCTATTCGAAGATATATGACAAAGTATAACCCCCCCGTGAGTGTGAGTGAATGTGCAGGAGATTTGCAATGTTGGAATGAAAATTATGAAAAATGCAGTATCGAATAGGAAAAAAATCAAAGCCCCAGCAATTGCTTAATTGCTGAGGTTTTGACGGGATAGGACATTAATCCAAGTCTCGCTATGCATCAAAAATTAGTTTCATTCTTTTTTTAATTATTATTTTATTTTTAATAAATTCTGCCGCTTCAGCACATCTCGCTGAAACAAATTGTTTCCCCTTCATTTGGAATGCTCATCAATTTTACATTGGCATCAGCCTTGGTTATGGAAGTGCTGACTGGAATCAACTCGTTGCAAGAGGAACACCAGATGATATGACTCTACTCACCACCTCAGCGCCAATTGCCACAAAAGATCGAGGTTTAATCTACGGGTTTGTAGCCGGATATGAAGTTCAACCTCTCTTTGCTTTTGAGTTGAACTATACTCGTTTTCTCAACACAAGCATTTTTTTGAGGATCTGAATGTTTATAAAGTACGGTTTTGGCTTACTTCCCCTATGCAATCTCTTACCTATGCTTACAATTTTGTTGGAAAATTCATGGTTCAATTAGGACGATCGGGAATTCGCGATTTTGCTAATGCAGGCGCTGCATTCATCCATCGACATGATTTTCTCGTAAACGGCAATCATATCAACCCTACTTTTTGGGTAGGCCTTAATCGAATATTTCAAAGAACACATAATGCTTGAACTCAGTTTTCAATATTATGCTGGTTACGGAAAAAACAGTTTTTATCCCTGCAATTAATTACGTTCCATTTTTATACGTCCTAACCCTCAAACTAGCGTACAGTTTTTGAACATATTGCGTTGGCGAATTCTTTCTCGTAACCTAATGATAATTCACTAATGGAAATAATTTGATGAATGATGAATCAGTTGAAAATACGTTGGTTAAAGCTATCCTCGATGACCGCCGCGCCGAGCGTCGATGGCGGAATGTTCGGTTTGTGGGTTGGATGTTTATTTTATTGTTATTCGCCATATTAATTTTCGCGCCTTCTGCGTCGGAATTAGAAGCGCAGCGGGGTGATGACGCTTATGTGTCGTTAGTGAGAATGAATGGGACAATCATGTCGAACACGAACTTTTCTGCGCTTCGTGTTGTCCCTGAATTAAGCAAAGCCTTTGCAGACAAAAAATCTAAAGGCGTGGTTTTGTTAATTAACTCTCCCGGCGGAAGTCCCGTTCAGGCCTCGATCATTCGCGATAAAATCATCGAATTAAAAAAACAATATCATAGAAAAGTAGTTGCCGTTGGAGAAGACGAATTGGCTTCTGGTGCGTACTTAGTCTCCACGGGGGCAGACAAAATCTACGTTAACAACGATACGTTAACTGGCTCAATCGGTGTGATCATGGGTGGTTTTGGGTTTGTAGACGCTTTAAAAAAAGTCGGGATAACTCACCGTTTGTTTGTAGCCGGCGATCATAAAGACCGTCTTGATCCTTTTCAATCGCTGAAGCCCGAAGATATTGAAAAAATAAACAAAATATTGGCCGAAGTGCACCAAAATTTTATTAACCAAGTTATTCAGGAGCGTGGGAATCGGTTACATGGCGATCGTCAAGAAATCTTTTCTGGGGATTTTTGGACAGGCAAAGAAGCAGCTCAACTGGGTGTTGTGGATGGCACTGCTAATTTATGGACCGTGCTCGAGCAAGAATTTGGCGTGAAAGATTACAAAGACTACACCACGCAGATGTCTTTTCTTCAAGCCTTATTTCATAACACGGCAACAGAACTTTACTTCCACCTGACAAATGAAACTTCACCTCTTCGTGAGCAGATGCAAGTCGATTAACGAGAGAATGGAATGGATGCTTGGCCTATCACTTCCCGCGAAAAGGCGGATTTAAAATATCCAGGTAATACATATATCATCGGGGATGTTCAAGGGTGCTATCGCAAGTTGAAAGAATTATTGGAGCTTATCCAATTTGATTCGACTAAAGATCGCCTCGGGTTCGTGGGAGATTTAGTTAATCGCGGCCCGAATTCTTTGGAAGTGTTGCGTTTTCTCAAATCATTGTCTTCCCCTCTGATTGTTCTTGGCAATCATGATTTATTCTTATTAATTTTGGGCTACGGTTTAATGCCCGAAGATTCTTACAAACATACCTTGCACGCCGTTTTACGAGCACCTGATAAATTAGAATTATTAGAATGGTTACGCCACTGCCCCCTTATCCGTTATGAAAAATCGCTTTCTGCCGTGTTAGTTCATGCTGGATTACCACCACAGTGGAACGTTAAAGAAAGTATCCTCCGTGCTGAGGAAATTTCCACCGCTTTAAAAGGGCCTCATTACCTCGCTTTTTTGAAAAATTTATTCGGCAATGAACCCTCCCAATGGAAAGAGCATCTCGAAGGACAAAATCGGTTGCGTTACATTTGCAATGCATTCACTCGTATGCGTTTTTGTGATGCCAAAGGCCGACTTGACCTGGAATCTGAAGGAAAAACCAGCCAAGAGCCTTCACACTTTAGACCTTGGTTCGAATGGCGCAAGCCCCAAGAAGATAATGTGGATATCGCTTTTGGTCACTGGGCCGCTTTAAACGGTCAATCCACCGCCCCACATACTCACGCTCTCGACACTGGCTGTGCCTGGGGTTATAGGCTAACTGCGATAAACTTAAAAACCAAAGAACGATTTTCCGTGCCTTGCCAGTCGGCATTGCGGATGTAACTCTCCCTATTGACGCAGCGAATTTTCACGTTAATATGTTAATATGCTTATTTAAGTACTTTAAATATAAGATTATCTATATAGTTGGATCTTTCCGCCGATCAACACGAGCCCGTCATTATTAAAACGGCCTATAAAGAAACCGTGGCCATCCTCTCTTCGCGATTTTTAGGCTCTGAAAGAAACGACCTATCCGCTCAGGAAACTAATGCAGCCACCTTAGTGAATCTATTCACAGCTTAAAACACGGTAAAACGCAAAAAAGAAATTAACGGAAGATTAATACAAATTTCTTTCACGCCGGAGCCTGGGAAGATTATTTATATTGGCAAAAATTAGATAAAAAATGCTTCACCGAGTTAATGAACTAATTAAAGAATATTATGCCCGAGTCTTTTTCTGGAAAAGGAAAACTGGGGCCTTTGACATTTGAACTACAGGGATATTGGTCTAGACGGCTCAATCAAGAACATCGATTAGTCTATAAAATCTTAGATAATTCCTTAGTCATTATTTCTGCATAATTTCACTATAACAGCTTTAATTCTAAAAACTGAAAAGAAATGTTTTTTCTTTAATTTTTATGATTCCATGAATTATGATTTTGCTTTACCATTATTATAATATTTTCTAAAATTTTATTTATTGATAAAATTAAGAGGAATTAAATATGTCTTGCTCTCAAAATGAATTTGATATCCTCTATTCAAGCTTCTACCTCTCTTCAAGCCGTTGTTGACCAAGATTAAGGAAATAACGAAATTAAAACCGTGGTGACCTTTGAATCGGAATTGAACCCGGAAACTATTAATACGACTAGATATCGGCCGATACAGAACGCAGCTCTTGATATCTATGAAAATAATAAGAGCTTGAGACTGCAAGTTTTTTTTAAATTTTTTCGGAATTGTATTTGGATTTATTTCTCTTGCGAACCCATGAATTGGTTATTACGAGAAACTAGTATGAAAGATGCGCTTATCTATATCATCGCTTTATCAGCGGCTATTTATACCTGGGATCGCGGTCAGCAACTCGGAGTACCCGGGACGAGATAAACTAAAAATGTAACGCCCAAAAGCGGCTTACTTCGCCAGTGTATTCACCAGTTTACTTGAAGGGTTAACTCAGTTTAACCTTATCGAGTTTGGAAAGTTAGCTTTGATGCGTGTTCAGTGGAAAAATTTTTTAAAAACTTATATTCAGGCACCCTCGGTTTAAGCAGCATCATCGGCGCCGTTCCGGGCGCTTATATGACAAATAGTTTTTCGCTTGTATTGCTTCAAATTTAGATCCTATTATTATCAGCTTATTTGTTGGCATGGCGGCAACCGCTTGCAACATTAGCTCTACAAAATTAATTGACGTGATAAACGCAAAGTGTTTCCCTGAAAAAAGTGCTGTAGAAATTGATTCTGAGACGGTTGGTTCAGAAATAGAAATAGAAATTGAGAGTGAAGAATCAAGTAACGTTAGCGAGAATCAAACATCAGTTTCTACTTCTCCTAATTCATTATTTAATGAGAATGCTGAAAAGCCTAACGATACTGAGCCTGACACTAGTTCAAATGATCCCTCTATTATGAAAACACGTTTATAATCTGATAGTAAGAAAAATATTCCAAACTAGATCGATAACAATTTTAGAGCGTATAATTCAGTTAAAAATTTCTTCCGTATAACCGTTTTAATTCTAAGAATTGAAAAGGATAAGGATTTTTTTCCTCCCGTTCGTGTTTAATTTTTGAGGTAATTTTCCATTCTTTATCGTTCCATTTAGGAAAATAAACATCTCCTTCAAAAGAATGATCGATGATAGTCAAGATCATTTTATCGGCCTTCGGCAATGCCTCTTTGAAAATGCGAGCACCACCAATGATTATTACTTCGAGTTCATTGGTCAGTGCGCTCAATGCGTCATCTAAAGAATAGAAAATATCACAACCCCTAATAATTAAATTTTTTTGCTGCGTAATGACAATATTTCGGCGGTGAGGCAAAGGTTTCCCAATGCTATCAAAAGTTCGTCTGCCCATCACAATCGACTTGCCAAGCGTAATCGATTTAAAATGGGCTAAATCGGGAGGCAAATGCCACGGCAGCTCGTTATTCCGGCCAATCAGTCGATTTTTATCCATCGCGGCAATTAGAGTAATAATCATTGGCTAATTTTTGAGGGTTCGTTTTTTCCATAAAATTTCAGACCGATTTCAATACGCGAACGTCCATTTTTTAAGACGCCAGCGATTGGTGTCTCGCAAAGAATAAATGCAGCCGCAATATTCTTGTTGATAAAAATTCTCTTCTTTGGATAATTCAATCATGCGTTGCAAACCGCCTTGCTTACACCAATTTAAAGTCCAATAAAACATATTAGGGTATTTATTCGCCGCTCGAACGCCGCATTCATTGATTTGATCCATGTTCTTCCAACGCGAAATTCTAAGAGTACTTGAAATAATGGGGAAACCATTTTCATAAGCGTAGAGCGCTGTGCGCTCAAAACGCATATCAAAACACATCGTACAACGCGACCCCTGCTCGGGCTCGTATTCCATCCCTTTCGCTCGTGCCAACCAATTATCGCGATCGTAATCTACATCGAAAAAAGGAACGCCAAGCTTTTCGGCGAAACGAATATTTTCATTCTTTCGAATCAGATATTCCTTTTTTGGATGAATATTGGAATTATAAAAGAAAATGGTAAAATGAATTCCCGGCACTGCCAATTTTTCCATAATAGCACTCGCACAAGGCGAAAAACAAGAATACAACAACCGATAGCCCCCGTTAGGTAATCTCAATTCAGTTTGATTTTTGTTTATCATGATCAACCCATTTTTCTCCCGCAAAACCGTCCTCGAGGTTGTTAAAGAATACAGTACTTTCACGGCCAAGACGGGAGGATGACGCATACTGGTATCGTTCCTGCCATGCAGGGCCCGCATCCTTTGTTCAAACTGTGACCTGATTACCGCGAGGCCCTTACATTCTCTAATTTGAACCATTATAAACCAATGAAAGAAGGAACATAAATGATCAAATCAAACTGCAAATTGTGCAAGGCGGCTAGTTCCAACCTCTAATTCTACTATTCTTCTTCCTTTTGGGAGCAACTATGTTGAAATATCCATTCAGGGATTGGATGTGACACAGAAGGAAAAAACCAAACTTGCACTCCGGTACTGTGTATCAGGCAAAGTGCAAGGTGTATTTTTTTCGAGAGCGTGTGTAAAAAAGCGGAAGAGCTTCAATTAACAGAATGAGTGAAAATCTTTCCCACGCAGATGTTGAGCTGTTGGCCTGCGGAGAGCGCGATTCTATTATGATTTTGACGAATGGTTATGGGAAGGTTCTCCATAAGCTGCAGTCAGTAATGTGAATTGGGAAGAAATCGTCGTCGAAAACTACGGCGATTTTCGGGTGAGATCATTAACGAAATCACTTAAGTCTTCAAAAATAGGTACATCTTCTAACCCTTCGCCATTAGCTACCGTTTTTTCACCGTTACCTGTTTTTACTAAAACGGGCAGACATCCCACCGCTCTCGCGGCTTGTATATCCCCCAAGCTGTCCCCCACCAATGTACTTCCCTTTAATTTTTTGGGGAAATCTTCAGCAATCAAATCGAGCAATCCTGGCTTAGGTTTTCGACACGGGCAATTAGCTTGGGGTACATGGGGACAAAAATAAATATCAGTCACTCGACCACCCGCCTTCGCCAATTCACGGCGCATTTTTTCATGAATCGCTTCGAGAATATCCAACGAATAATAACCACGATCAACGCCTGATTGATTTGTAGCAATGACAACTTGGTATCCAACCTGATTCAAACGAGCAATTGCAGAAAGACTACCGGGGATGGGAATCCATTCATCGGGATGTTTAATATAATTTTCCGAATCGTAATTAATCACACCATCGCGATCTAAAATAATTAATTTTTCTTCATCCGACATATTAATCTTCTCTCAACCAAAAACGGTTTTTCCCGAAATTAATTTATAGCCATGGGCGTTAATAAAATCGCCGGTTGAACAAACCCGCTTACCTGGTAATTGTAACTGATGGAGCCGCAAAATGCCGCTCCCCGCTGAGATAGAAATACCCTTCTTGTCGGCGCCAACAAAAACCCCTGGCTTAAAGTCCACTTTTTCATCGACAACCGTCGCCCGCCAAATCCGCATCGGCTGACCTTCGAAATAAGTAAATGCAACGGGCGTCGGATTAAATGCGCGCACTTGTTGCGCTATTTCCACTGCCGATTTTCGCCAATCAATCAGTGCTTCTTGCTTTTGAATTTTCGATGCGTAGTTAGCCGATGCCTCGTCTTGTCTTTCTAATCGAATACCGTCTTTTTCTAATTTAGCTAATGTTTCCAACAGCAAATCCGAACCGATCAATGAAAGACGGTCATGTAAATCAGCTGCAGTATCTTCAGATAAAATAGCACACGCGCTTTTAGCAAGCACATTGCCAGTATCCAACCCTTCATCCATTTGCATAATACTAATCCCAGTTTCCCGATCGCCTGCTAAAATAGCACGCTGAATAGGGGCTGCACCGCGCCAACGAGGCAACAACGAAGCATGAACATTCACACACCCTAACCGGAAAGCATTTAATACCTTCTTAGGCAATATCAACCCGTACGCCACCACGACCATTACGTCTGCATTTATTGCAATTAATTTTTTTTCCTCCATCTCATCCCGTAACAAAAAAGGTTGGATAACAGGTAATTTATTTAGTTTAGCTATTTCTTTAACCGGACTTTCAATGATTTTTTGCCCTCGCCCGGAAGGACGATCCGGTTGCGTATATACGGCTAAGACGCAATGAGAAGAATCAATCAACGCGCGAAGCGTTGGGACAGCAAATTGTGGCGTTCCGGCGAAAACGATTTTAAGCGACATGAAACTCACTTTTATTAATTTTAAGTTTCCTTGGATAAAGAAAGCAAAATCCAAGAGCTTCTGCTGAATCAATCAACCCATCCAAAAAAACACGGCCAGGGAAGCCGACGAATTGTTTGGGCTAACCATAAGCTGTTCGGACGGCGGCTCTTCCGAGCTCTCAAGAACGAGTTCACGACGTTCCCGCCTAAACGATTCGTCAGCTTCGCTACATACGGGCTAACCTTTATTATTGTCACTGTATTGCACCTACCCGCAATGTACTATTATTTTTCGCCATGCCAAATTCTCAATTAGACTCAGAATGGACGAAAACGCCGAATCACGATATTTTGACGCTCGCTCATCCCCCCCTACCCTATTTTATTGAAGGAAATCCGCGATCCACCTAAAAAACTCTACATCATGCGGAACCCTTTAATATTAAATAAGCCGCAATTTGCCATCGTTAGTGGCCATAATCCGACCGTCACCGGCCGCGAAATCGCACAAGAAATAGAAGAGAAACTCGTTCAAGCTGGTTTTTACATCAGCAGCGGCTTAACTAATTTATATCCTCGGCGCCACCATAGTATCTGGCCGAACAAATTTTCCCCAAAGGCACCCTCCTCTCAGAATTCCCCCTAGCCATGGCGCCGCTTCCCAGCAACTCTCCTCGGCCGCAATCGCATCATCAGCGAATTAAGCCTCGGCACGCTCGTTGTGGAAGCTAGCTTGCTTGGGTTCTCTGGTCACCGTGAAATTAGCCGCCGAACAGAACTGAGAAGTTTTCACCATCCCAGAGTCAATCCGAAATCCACTTTCCCACGGGTGCCATATTCTCACCAAGAGGGGCTAAACTAGTTGATTCTATAGCGGATGTTATTGCAGAATTGGGCTACTAAGGCTACGGGTGCTAGCATTCCAATTCAAACACTTGATAAGAATGAACACAAACTGTTAGAGTGCATCGGATTTGAGGTCACTTCCATAGATCAACTGATCGCTCGCAGTGGCTTTTCGGCTTCCATCTCGTAGCCTCGTTATTGCTAAGAATAGAATTCTAAGACCCTTAAATCAACACCTGTCGGTGTTATACGGGTGAAGCGATGAAAGACGAAAGTGTATTAAACGTATTAATGTATTTATTTAAAAACCATATGCAAGAAAATTGCACCCTGGATTTAGGAGAAAAAAAACTTCTGGTCCAATTAGAAGAACTCGGATTCCACCGCACTGTCATCAACCAAGCCTTGAGCTGGCTTAATAACCTCTCCTACTCAGCTCGCGAATCCATGAAACTCCCCCAAAAAAACTCATTTCGTGTTTTCAGCGATTACGAATGCGACTTATTAGATATCGAGTGTCGGCGATTTCTAATCACCTTGGAAAAACAGGCGATACTTAACCCTCACACCAGAGAACTCATTATCAATCAAGCTCTTGGACTTTCCTGCGAAGGAATTGACGTAAGTCTTCTCAAATGGGTGACCTTAATGGTTCTTTTTAATCAATCCAGTGAGAAAGAAGCTCTAGCCAGCATGGAACTGCTGGTTCTTGACGACACAGTAGGTGGTGTACATTAATCATGGTTAAATCTTTAGTCGTAGTCGAATCGCCTACCAAAGCGAAAACGATAGAAAAATATTTAGGTAAAGACTTTAAAGTCATGGCCTCTTATGGTCACGTGCGCGATCTTATTCCCAAAGAAGGTGCCGTCAATCCCGACGATCATTTTAAAATGCATTATGAAGCCATTGAGCAAAATATTCGACACATGGATGCTATCGCCAAAGCACTCAAACCTTGTCATAACTTATATCTTGCCACCGACCCCGATCGCGAAGGGGAGGCCATTGCATGGCATGTCAAACAAATACTGGAAAGCCGTAATAGTTTAAAAGACAAAAAATTTTCACGCGTTGTCTTCCATCAGATTACTAAAAAAGCCGTTCAACATGCGATTGAAAATCCGCGCGATATTTCCGCGGACCTTGTGAACGCACAACAAGCACGACGCGCATTGGATTATTTAGTCGGTTTTAATCTGTCACCATTGCTATGGAAAAAAATTCGTCCCGGTTTATCTGCCGGCCGCGTACAAAGTCCCGCACTTCGTTTGATCGTCGAAAGAGAAATTGAAATTGAGAATTTTAAAAGTCAGGAATATTGGACTATACACGCCGATTGTCACGCGCAACAACAGCCTTTTAACGCGCATTTAATCGAATTGCAAGGCGAAAAGATCGAACAGTTTTCAATTGTTAATGAAAGACAAGCCCACGAAACACGCGATGCCATTGCGCAAGCTGCCAACGGAAAATTGACAGTTGCTAAAGTCGTTAAACGAGAACGAAAACGAAATCCAGCATCCCCTTTTATTACTTCAACCATGCAACAAGAAGGCGCACGCAAACTCGGTTTTTCTGCTTCAAAAACGATGCAAATCGCTCAACAATTGTATGAAGGCGTTAATCTCGGTGAAGAAGGCGCGATGGGTTTAATCACTTATATGCGAACCGATTCTGTCACGCTTGCATCCGAAGCGTTACAAGAAATCCGTGAATTAATCAAAGAGAAATACGGCCAAGAAAATTTACCGGAACAAACATGGATTTATAAAACGAAATCAAAAAATGTACAAGAAGCGCACGAAGCTATTCGTCCTACCTCGGCGTTTCGCACTCCCGAAAATTTAAAAAAATATTTAAGTAGTGATCAATTAAAACTTTACACCTTAATTTGGAAACGAACGATCGCCTGTCAAATGATCGAAGCGACTTTACACACCGTGGCCGTCGATTTAAAGGCTCCCAATGCAATTTTTCGGACTAACGGTTCAACCATTGTAAGACCAGGATTTATCTCGGTTTATCAAGAGACTTTCGATGACAAGAAAAAAGAAGAAGAAAGCGGTAGTAAAATACTTCCGCCGTTGGAAGAAGGTCAAGCCGTTGATGTTAATAAAATTAAAAGCGAGCAACATTTCACTGAACCTCCACCTCGTTATACCGAAGCCAGTTTAATAAAAACACTTGAGGAATACGACATTGGCCGACCTTCTACTTATGCCAGCATTATTGCGACTTTGAAAAACCGTAAATACGTCGATGTGGATAGTAAACGTTTTATCGCCACTGATATTGGCCGCATCGTTAACCGTTTCCTTACGCATTATTTCACTAAATACGTTGATTATGGATTCACCGCTAAATTAGAAGACGAACTCGACGACATTGCCCGCGGTGAAAAAACGTGGATTCCCGTTTTAGAAATCTTTTGGTCACCGTTTAAAAATTTGGTTGACCTGACAGAAAAAACAGTTAAACGTAGCGATGTGACGCAAGAAAAAATTAATGAAAAATGCCAAAAATGCAGCGCTCAATTATCCATCCGGCTAGGTAAGCGCGGGCGTTTTATCGGTTGCACGGCTTATCCCAATTGTGATTATACACGCAACCTCACTGAAACTGCGACTGAAGCTCAATCCGTATTCGAAGGACGGCAGTGTCCAAAGTGTCAATCCAATTTAATTATAAAAATGGGGCGTTACGGAAAATTTATCGGTTGTAGTGGTTATCCTAATTGCAAATACATGGAACCCTTAGAAAAACCAAAAGACACCAATGTAACTTGTCCAAAATGTAAAAAAGGCACCATCCTACAACGTAAATCTCGTCGCGGCAAAATTTTTTATTCCTGCGCCCGTTACTCCGACTGCGACTACGCTCTGTGGAACGAACCCGTTGCCGAAGTCTGCTCCAAATGCGGCTGGCCTATTTTATCGATAAAAACAACAAAAAGTCGCGGCACAGAAAAAGTATGTCCCAAAAAAAGTTGTAACTTTGTAGAAGCATATGATGGAGACAAATCATTGCTCAATTAATCTTCTTTTAAGTCATGAATAAAAGCACAGCCATCAAGCTATGGGCTCTTTTAAAAAGAATCCGCCCGATTCGTAGCAAAATGATTTAATTAATTGAAAACATACGATCACTATTAAATAACTACGGAGATAAACCGATGAACAAAATTCTAGTGGCTATTTTAATGGCCTCCGACAGCGATCTTACTACCATGGAAACAGCTTTCACCGAATTAAAATCGTTGGGTATTCCTTTTGAAGCTCATATTGTTTCCGCTCATCGCACTCCCAAAGAAACTGTCGAATTCGTAGAAAATGCTGACAACCGCGGCTGCGTCGTCTTCATCGCAGCCGCAGGCCTCGCCGCCCATCTCGCTGGTACCATTGCTGCACATACCATCAAGCCAGTAATCGGCGTTCCAATGGCAGGTGGCAGTCTTGGCGGATTAGATGCATTATTATCAACAGTACAAATGCCAGGCGGTGTTCCCGTTGCTTGCACAGCGATTGGAAAAGCAGGTGCGAAAAATGCAGCCATCTTAGCGGCGCAAATTATCGCCCTCCAGGATAAAACCATCGCACAAAAGTTAGTACAACAACGGATGGCAAAACGTGAAACGTTAAAAAAGGTGGATGAAAATCTACAAACTCAGTTATAAACATGGACGATTATATCCAGTCAATCAACGAGGCGGTTAAATGCTCACGCCAAGGCGGAGTAATCGCTTATCCCACTGAAGCCGTTTACGGTCTAGGCTGCGACCCATTCAATTACGATGCTGTCGCTCAATTACTGACAATTAAAAAACGCTCGATAAAAAAGGGGCTCATTCTCATCGCTTCCGAATGGAAGCAAGTCGAACCGCTCACCGAGCCCATCGATCCTAAAGCATTGGCGCGCGTGTTCTATACATGGCCAGGGCCTTTCACCTGGACTTTTCCTGCCAGCAAAGAAGTGCCTCATTGGATAACCGGCCAACACTCAACGATCGCTATCCGCGTCACCGCACATCCCATTGCTAAACTCCTTTGCCAACGATTTACAGCCCCCTTAATTTCCACCAGCGCCAACCAAGAAGGGGAGCCTCCCATCCGCGATGTAAAAATTCTTCGCATGGTATTCGGCAACAAAATCGATAAAATTTTAGAAGGCCCCCTTGGTCCCACCCATCGACCTACACCCATACGCGATGCAATAACGGGGGAAATTTTGCGTTTATAAAATCCGTATCATTACCCACTGTGGCAAAAGACATAAACACCTTAAACCTGTATCCGCGCAGGCGGAAATAGCAAATGCTAACGTTGAAAACGCGTGTGCGATTGAAGGCCGGCTCACGGGCCCAGCAGCAAAAGTACCCCATATGAGCGAAGCGAAATACGGAGACGATAGACGAGATCATTATTTTCCCGTATTCTGCTTTGCTCCATACGTATATTGTGAGTCCGTATTCTTAACA
>NZ_VFIV01000081.1 GCF_019425495.1 Coxiella endosymbiont of Ornithodoros amblus | reverse complement strand
AATATCTTTCATCACCTGCTCTTTATTTAAAATAGAAATTCTGTGTTGGCGCATTATAACGCCCCCTTTAAAGAGCGCACTTTTCATTGGGTTGTTTGTTGAAAATCTATACATAATCGTATCCTTTGCATTTCTCCAATTTGACAGTCCGCGTGCGCTGATTTATGATTGCGAGTCCTATTAAGATTTAAAGAGTTGCCTTATGAAACGAACCTATCAGCCCAGCAAACTGAAACGAAATCGGACATATGGCTTTCGTGCTCGAATGGCAACAAAAAATGGCCGTCAAGTACTGAATCGCCGCCGTGCAAAGGGAAGAGAGCGTTTAACCGTTTGATGGAAAAAAGCTTTTCCGCAAGTTGGCGAATCCGTACAACAGATGAGTTTCGCTGTATCTATGCGACACGTCAACGGATAATAGGACGTTATTATTTCCTTTATTATCGAGAAAATGAAATAAAACATTCGCGATTAGGTGTAGTGACAAGCAAATGCAATGTAAGAAAAGCCGTTTGGCGTAATCGCGTCAGACGAGTAGTCAAGGAGGCTTTTAGAACAAGAAAGAAGAAGTTACCGGCGTTTGATATCGTCGTTGTCGCTAAAGCCTCTTCAGTGGAAGTGGGTAACAAAGAGCTGTATCAATGTATAAACAAATTGTTCACACAATTGGAAAGGCAATCCAAACCCTCCTCCTCGGTTTGATCAAAGCTTATCGACACCTGATCAATCCAATGTTAATGAATTCTTATCTCTTTTATCCTTCCTGTTCTTGTTATGCCGAAACTGCCTTAAAGCGCTTTGGCGTGATAAAAGGTATTGATTTAACAGTTTGGCGCTTACTGCGGTGTTATCCCTTCCATCCCGGTGGTTGATATGGTACCTGAAAAGTCCAATGAGATGGCGTAACTGGTGGATACTAAACGAATAATTTTATACCTCATTGTTACGCTTTTAGCTATTGCGCTGTTTAACGCTTGGCAGCGTGACTATCCATCGCTGGAGCCAAGTCCGACAGTAGAACAGCCAACCGCGAATCCCGATCACCCGACCGATTATACCCCTCCTCCTTTCACTCCGGGGACGGCTGAGAAAACAAAAGGAGCGGGGAAGATTGTTTTTACGGCTAAAGTGCCAGAAGAGCGGCTGATCACAGTAAAAACTGATGTCCTTGATATCCAAATAGATACTCATGGTGGGAACATTGTTTCGGCAAAGTTGCCTAAATATCCGGTTTTCTTAGAGGAGAAACAAACTCCGGTACAAATTTTAAGCGGTGAACCGAATGAGTTGTACGTTGCTCAAAGCGGGTTAACAAATGGAAATGGCCAACCAACAACGGTTCAATTTGAGTCGGAAAAAAAACAATATGTTTTAGAAAATGGCCAGAATCAGCTCATCGCCCAACTTATCGGCCGAACTCCTGACGGACTTCTAGTTACAAAGACCTATACGTTTCATCGCGATGATTATGCCATTCACTTAACCTATCAAGTGAAGAACAACACGTCTAAATCCTGGCAAGGTAGCTTTTATACTCAAATTACCCGCCGTCAACCGCTGACGGAACATCATCATTTTTATGTCAGAAGTTACAACGGCGTCTCTATGGGAAGTCCGCAAATCCCCTATGAAAAGCTGAGTTATGAAACACTGGATAAAGAAAATATTGATCGAACAAACCAAAACGGCTGGATTGCCATTCAACAACATTACTTCCTGACCGCGTGGGTACCAGGGAACCCTGAATTAACTTATCACTACTACAGTCACGTGATTCCAGTGAGCGGTGAGCCAAATGTTTACGTGGTTGGTTTTATTAGCCCTCAAATGGGTGTGGCCGCAGGGAGAAAAGCCGCCACACATGCTACGCTTTATGTCGGCCCCGAAATTGCTAAGCGATTAAAAGGGTTGTCACCCGGATTAGAACGAACAATCGATTACGGATGGCTATGGCCGATTTCCATATTTTTGTTTTGGATTCTCAGCGCTGTTCATGCTGTCGTTAAGAATTGGGGTTGGTCTATTATTGTTACGACGATTCTTATCAAAATCCTTTTTTATTGGTTTTCAGCAAAAAGTTTCCGTTCAATGGCGCGCATGCGTGAAATGCAACCGCGGATACAAGCACTGAAAGAACGGTATGGCGATGACCGACAAGCGTTAAGTCGAGCGACGATGGAGTTGTACCGCAAAGAGAAAATTAACCCATTGGGTGGCTGCCTGCCGATGTTAATTCAATTACCAGTATTTATTGCTTTTTATTACGTTATTATTGAAAGCGTCCAATTGCGTCAAGCACTGTTTATTTTGTGGATTCATGATTTATCCGTTAAAGATCCCTATTATATTTTGCCAATTATCATGGGTTTAAGTATGTTAGCTCAACAATGGCTATCCCCCACTTCACCGGATCCTACGCAACAAAAAATGATGTGGCTTCTACCCGTGATTTTTACAGTCTTTTTCATCAATTTTCCCGCGGGATTAGTCTTGTATTGGATAACCAACAACGTGGTGCAGACGCTGCAACAGTGGTATGTCAATAAAACGTATGAGAGCCATAAAGCGAAATTAAAAGCTCGGCGCGCTCGGAAGCGGAAAAGATAAAGTCCCGTATTGCGCTTCGCTTCATACGGGCACCGACCGAATATTAATTATTGACGATTAGGGGCAGTGAGAGCTGCTTTGGTTTGCAGTAAGTCAGTCCTATCGTTATTCCAAATGTAATCTCCTATTGTCTTTACTTGTCTTTACAGGCGGCAACATTTGTAGAAGTAAAACCAATCTTCGCGACTACAACACAAGCCATGGCGGTTCCCTTAGTAGAGCAGGGCGCACATGAACGGCTGTAAGGACCGTGAGGTCAACAGTTTGTTGTTTGTCCCTTTCGGAAAAAATTGAATTCAGGAGGGATTAGTCTCCTAGGTTAGCCCGCAATTCTTATGAGTAACTCTTCTTGAAGGTATCCCCGTTTTGCAGGTAAGGTCATCTCCCAAAGCTATCACAGTCAGCCCTAGGAGGACTAAACTCGCTGTTATTGTTTTTGATCTGTTCATGTTATGATTTGTTATTTTTAAGTCCTGGAAAAATTATAGCAAAATGACCTATGTGTTCCCCGAAACCATTGCTGCCCAAGCGACGCCTTCAGGTCGAGGGGGAATTGGGCTTGTTCGCGTTTCAGGGGAAAAGACTAAGGCCATTGCTCAGAAAATCCTGGGGTGCGTGCCTAAGCCTCGGTATGCGACGTTTGTTAAATTTTTGGATTCAAAGTTAGTAATTGATGAAGGAATCGCCCTCTATTTCCCTAAGCCTCATTCATTTACCGGCGAAGACGTTTTAGAGCTGCATGGTCACGGCGGTCCTGTGGTCATGGATCGTTTATTAAATATCGTTTTGAAAGCCGGCGCGCGTCAATCCCGCCCGGGGGAATTTTCTGAGAGGGCCTTTTTGAATAACAAAATAGACCTCGCGCAAGCGGAAGCGGTTGCTGATCTCATTAATGCCTCTTCAGAACAAGCAGCTCGTTCAGCAATACGTTCGTTGCAAGGTAAATTTTCAAAACGCATTCATCAATTAGTGGATGCTTTAATACAGTTACGAATGTATATTGAAGCATCCATTGATTTTCCCGAAGAAGAAATTGATTTCCTCGCCGACGACCGGATAAAAGAGAGATTAGAAAATTTAATGCGCCAAGTGCAAGAAATACAAAAAACCGCTAGACAAGGCGCTCTTTTACGCGAAGGTATCACCGTTGTTATCGCGGGCGAACCCAATGTCGGTAAGTCCAGCCTATTAAACTTATTAAGCGAACAGGAAACTGCCATCGTGACAGACATCGCAGGAACCACGCGGGATATTATCCGTGAATCGATTCATATTGACGGATTGCCAATTCACATCGTTGATACCGCTGGTCTTCGTCTTACTGAAGATGTGGTTGAAAAAGAAGGCGTACGACGCACACAAAAAGCTGTTCAACAGGCCGATTTATTATTATTAATGATCGACGCAT
This sequence comes from Coxiella endosymbiont of Ornithodoros amblus, assembly GCF_019425495.1. Classification (GTDB taxonomy): domain Bacteria; phylum Pseudomonadota; class Gammaproteobacteria; order Coxiellales; family Coxiellaceae; genus Coxiella. Next base: position 586 of record NZ_VFIV01000081.1, on the reverse strand, counting down.
CAAAACCAACTGAAGATTTTAAAAAAATCATTACTCGATGGTTTTTCGAAAACGACAACAAAATTCCAACCCTAATTGTTGAAAATAAAATTGATTTAATTGATGAGCCCCCCCGTAAAGAAAATAAAGAGTATCCGCACATCAAACTCTCCGTTAAAACTCGTGCTGGTGTTGAGCTCTTAAAAAATCATTTAAAAAATACCGCTGGATTTGAAGCCAGTCATGAAAACAATTTCATTGCTAGAAGACGCCATTGCCATGCCATCGCACGAGCCAGCGCCTTTTTAAAAAACGCCAATAACCATCTCTTAAACCAAAAAACGGGCGAACTAGTCGCTGAAGATTTAAAACTAGCCCAAAACGCGCTCTCCGAAATCACTGGCGAATTCACCTCTGATGCTTTACTCGAAAAAATATTTTCAGAATTTTGCATCGGAAAATAATCACCATTCCCCGTATAAAGAACGTATATGCGGGTTCACAGAGCCACCGCATGAATCAGCATCATCAACCCCAGGTTTTATTTAACGTCCTTAACATCACATTGCCGCGTTTACTAATCCGCGACAAGACCTCCTTATTCCCA
>NZ_VFIV01000080.1 GCF_019425495.1 Coxiella endosymbiont of Ornithodoros amblus | reverse complement strand
ATCAAGAACCCCTTATCCTTCAATAACATCAGGAATTCTACTGAATACTCAGCAGCTTTTCTGACCATTTCATCAACTTAACTGCTTTTGTTATGTATAGAGTGCTATTGAATAAAAAAATATTATCTCTCCTCCTGAAAGAGGAGAGGGGATTTTAAAAACTCACGGAGGTAGACACAATGCCCGTATTTCGCTTATACGACTTACGGATTGTTGTCTCTCCTGCGTGCGGGAGGAGGGGGAAGGGTCAATAGTTTATCAAGGCGCGTTTGCCGGGTCAAATTTCTCTTCAGGTTCATTGACGTTGCGATCGTCCCAAAGTAATTGGGATAATGCTCCATTTACTTTTTGTAACCCTTCTTGTAATTGGATAGTTGCCCGTTAAAAAATGGCGCATTTCCAAAAGTTCTTCCAAAACCGGTTCTATCGGCCTTATCAAAGCAGCTGTAGTGAGGGTGAAAAACAGCAAAATATTGATGAAGTTTGAAATTGATTATCAGATGAGTTTTGATAGTTTGAATAGTGAAGTGAAAAATTATTAATTATTATTTTTTATATATTTTTCATCTCTCTCAGAAAAACGTTCATTTGTAAAGAGGCTTAGTGGATCTGGGCAATCTGATAATTCTTGCATTCTAAACCACGTGACTAAGTTTAGAATGCAAGAATTATCAGATTCCTCAGGATCAGATTGAAAATCTGTTGATGTAACAAGAATGTGGTTGGATTCAATGGCGTTACCAGTTAGGAAACTTTCATCATTAATGGGGTATTCTTCAAGTTAATGCGAATAAGGTTTGATATACAACGTCTGAAGTTTCACCTCGTTTTGAATGATATCTTTGTTTAAGTACTTATTGAGCCCACTCCTTAAAGATCTATTTTAATCTATTTTAAAAGTCTGTAGCTCAAAGCTTCCGTCCTGCGTGTAACGCAAAACGCTTCCCCCATTATACCAAGCGCCGAGGACGATTCGTTTGGTGGGGTTTCTGTTGATCGTTAAATCGTGAATGGCGGGGTGATGGGTATGGCCGTGAATTAATAATTCAACATTATATTGTTTCATAACGCGGTTCACCTCTTCGGGTGTCACATCCTTGACTTTATATGACAGCGTTCGACTATGGCGGCGGCTTTGTTCGCGGAATTTTTTCGCTAATTTCCGTCGAAGTGATAAAGGCAGCGATAACATGAGCTTTTGAACCCACGGTTTCATAATTTTTCGACGGTAGGCTTGATGTTTATGGTCAAGCGTGCATAGGCTGTCGCCGTGCATTAATAAAACGGGTTTATTATAGAGCTGAATAAGGCTGGGATCTTCCAATAAAGAAACGCCTGTCATAGCAGCAAATCGCTGGCCGATTAAAAAATCTCGATTGCCTCGCATAAAATAAGTAGGCTTAGTGCCAGCGAGTGTTTGTAATGATTCGATAATTTTAAGGTTAAAAGGCGTTTGATTGTCATCGCCAATCCACGCTTCAAAAAAATCGCCTAAAATGTAAATGGCATCGGCCTTAGAGGCCTGATGTTTCAGAAAATACAAGAAATGGGTGGTGATTGAGGGGGTTTCCTCTTCCAAATGTAAATCAGAAATGAATAAAGCATGTTTCATTAGTGTCTGTATTGTGTCATTCTTGCGAAAGTAAAAGTCCAGAAGTGCATTATTCTCTCCACCTGGATTCCCCGCTTTAGCAGAAATGATACAGAAAGGCGCGTTGGAAAACCCGATTGAAAATTGTCATAATAGTTCGCTTTCGAGGATGAGTCTATGATGAAGAGCCGTTTCTGTCCCAGCCCTACTGGATTGATGCATTTGGGTAATGCGCGAACAGCCTTATTCAATTATTTATTTGCAAAAAGTAAACAGGGCATCTTTTTGTTGCGGATTGAAGATACCGATGTCGAGCGCTCTAAGGAGATGTTTGACATTGGATTTCAAGAAGATTTGCGATGGTTGAACTTAGAATGGCAAGAAGGGCCGGGTGCTGACCAAGGTAACGGCCTGTATCATCAATCAAAACGCCAAGCTATCTACGATGATTATTATCAACGGCTTGAAGAAGCTGAGCGAGCGTATCCTTGTTTTTGTAGCGAAGAGCAATTGCGACTATCGCGAAAAATTCAGAGATCGGCAGGGAAACCGCCTCGGTACGCCGGCACTTGTCGATCTTTATCTGCAGCGGAAATCGAAAAAAAGAAAGCTGAGGGATTACAGCCTGCGCTGCGATTTCGTGTTCCTGACGATGAAGTGGTTGTCTTCGTTGATTTAGTGCGTGGGGAGCAGCGTTTTCAAACCAACGATATTGGCGATTTTATTATCCGGCGAGCGAACAGCACCTCGTCTTTCATGTTCTGCAACGCGATCGACGACGCTTTGATGGGTGTTTCCCACGTCTTGCGTGGTGAAGATCATTTAACTAACACGCCAGGACAGCTTTTGATCTTGCAAGCGTTAGAACTGCCTGTACCAACCTATGCGCACATTGCTTTAATCGTTGGGCCGGATGGCAACCCTTTATCCAAACGGAACGGCAGCCGCGGAATTAAAGAGCTGTGCGATAAGGGGTATTTACCATTGGCCCTTACCAATTACTTGGCGCGGTTGGGGCATTATTACACGAGTGACAAACTTTTGTCATTAGCAGAATTGGCAAAAGGTTTTAATATCGAATCGTTGAGTAAATCGCCAGCGAAGTTCAATGCTCAGCAATTGGATTATTGGCAAAAACAGACAGTGAATCAATTATCCAACGACGATTTTTTGGAGTGGGTTGGGAGTGAATTACAATCGCAAATTCCGACAAATAAAGCCGATTTATTTTTAACGACGGTAAAACCCAATGTGAGTTTTCCGCGGGATGTTTCTTATTGGGTAAACGTCTGCTTTGGAAAAACGCTTAACTTAGAAACTGCCCAAAATGAATTACTGCGTGCGACCGGGAATCGTTATTTTGAAGAGGCCCTCAAGGCGTTTAAAAAATTTGGTAAAGATTTAAATTCGGTTATTAATCACTTAAAAGAAAAACTAAATTTAAAGGGAAAACCTTTGTATCAACCGCTGCGAATCGCGCTAACGGGGGCAGAGCATGGCCCTGAATTAGCTAAATTAATTTTAATAATGAATTACGAAACGATACAAAATCGATTGCAAGAGACGTATCAATGAAAATTTTTAATAGTCTCACAAAACAAAAAGAAATTTTCAAACCGATCGAATCTGGGAAAGTAAAACTCTATGTGTGCGGTATGACGGTTTATGATTACAGTCACATCGGTCATGCGCGTTCGTTAGTTACTTTTGATATGGTTGTTCGATATCTGCGAATGCGCGGTTATGAAGTGGCATTCGTGCGTAATATTACAGATATCGATGATAAAATCATTAAATGTGCTAGGGAAAATAAAGAAAGCCCGGAGGCATTAGCCGAGCGGTTTATTCAGGTATTACATGAAGATGAAAAAGCCTTGCGCGTTTTGTCGCCCGATCAAGAACCGCGCGCTATCCAGTACGTTCCTGAAATCATCAAATTGATACAAAAGCTTTTGGATAACCAATATGCTTATATCGGGCAAAATGGCGATGTTTTTTTTGATGTCTGTCGTTTTAAGGACTATGGAAAATTATCTCACCGTCATTTAGACGAACTCCAAGCCGGTGCACGAGTAGAAGTGAGTGATAGTAAGCGCGGCCCTTTAGATTTTGTGTTATGGAAAAAGGTCAAGCCAGGCGAACCGAAATGGGATTCACCGTGGGGTGAAGGACGGCCAGGCTGGCATATTGAATGCTCGGCGATGTCGAGCAGTATTTTGGGTCAACCTTTTGATATCCATGGTGGGGGCCTCGATTTAAAGTTTCCACATCATGAAAATGAAATTGCTCAATCCGAAGCGGGCGAAGAAAAACCGTTTGTGAAACTTTGGATGCATACGGGACTTTTGGAAATTAATAAAGAAAAAATGTCTAAATCGTTGGGCAATATTATTTCTATCCGTAAAGCTTTGAAGGAAAGCGACGTTGAAGTATTACGTTATTTCTTCTTGTCAGGACATTATCGTAATCCGCTCACTTATTCTAAAGAAAATTTGGAAAACAGCCGACTTGCTTTAGAACGCTTTTATTTGGTGCTGCGCGGATTGCCGGTGGTTAATCACGAGAAAATGTCTTTGTATACCGATTGTTTTTACGAAGCAATGGATGACGATTTTAATACACCGATAGCCTTTGCACTGTTGTTTGAAATGGTGCGCGAGATCAATCGTTTCCGCGATAATAATCAAATTGAAAAGGCGGCTGTCCTGGCGGCAGAATTAAAACACCTTGGTAATATTTTTGGTCTATTTCAGTACTCCCCCGAACAATTTTTACAAGGTGGAAAAAAGGAAACTGATATTCAAGAAATTAAAAAACTGATCACCCAACGCAACGAAGCTCGCGCAAAAAAAGACTGGAAAACAGCCGATCAAATTCGCGATCAATTAACCCACCTTGGTATTACCATCGAAGACTCTCCCGATGGAACTTTCTGGCGTAAGGAGTAATCTCGTTGTAACCCAATGAAAAGTGCGCTCTTTAAAGGGGGCGTTATAATGCGCCAACACAGAATTTCTATTTTAAATAAAGAGCAGGTGATGAAAGATATTAAAATACTTGGTGTTGATATTTATTGCAAAAGGG
>NZ_VFIV01000016.1 GCF_019425495.1 Coxiella endosymbiont of Ornithodoros amblus | reverse complement strand
ACCTGATTAGTCATTGCCACACCCTAATTTAAAGGGTCCTTGAAGGAGTTTTTTATACCAAAACGCCCTACTCGTAAGCCACTAGGGTCTGGAGCCATTAGGCAGCCATAGTCCTTGTAAAAATAGTCGCCAGAGCACTAACAAAGAACCGATTAAAAAAGCGAAGGCAGATACGATACGAAATCCAATAACTCCATGGCGAGACATACCATAAAGTACTTGTTGCAATACGGCCAGCAGAACAAATCCCGGCGTTCCCCATATCAATGCCTGAAAATAATGTTTGATATATAACCAATTCCTGCAATTGAACGAATACTAATAAAATCCTATCGGCTATTAAAAATAAAATAATTAACGGGATGGAAAGAATGGGCGCTTAGTATATACAGCCTTGCTGAAGAATGCCGCCTACCTGATCTTTTTTGCGCCATAGGCCTGCCCAACGACAACGCTCATGGAAAATAAAAGGGAAATAAAGATAACAATGATCGTCACTTATGTTGATGCCACCAACATACTGGAGTAAGACGGAATGTCCCAACCATGCAAGATAAGCATGCCGATAAAGCAGCTCAACATTTCAACATTTGAATTAAACGCGACCCAGCCATCGGTAAGGTGAGGTTAACGACATTTTTAATTATTTATGGACTCTGTAAGTATTCATTCTCTCTCATTAATCTAATGCTCTCGAGTTTCGCTAAATTGAATTTCCGGCCATTTCTCCATTGTAATTTCTAAATTCACTCGCGAAGGCGCTAAATAAGTAAGATGTCCGCCGCCATCGTAAGCCAAATTACGTGATTGTTCCTGATTAAATCTTTCTAAAACAGCTTTATCATCACAAATAACCCAACGCGCTGTTACCACATTCACAGGTTCATAAACGCATTTCACGTTATATTCATTCTCTAAGCGATAAGCAACAACACTAAATTGCAATAAGCCAACCGCTCCCAAAATTAATTCATTGCTATCAAGTGGTCGAAAAAGTTGAGTGGCGCCCTCTTCCGATAGTTGAGTTAACCCCTTCAATAATGCTTTTTGTTTTAAGGGGACTTTAAGACGGACTAAACGAAACAACTCGGAGGTGAAATTGGGAATACCTGTAAATTTAAATCGTTCGCCTTGCGTAAAGGTATCACCAATTTGAATCATTCCATAATTATGAAGCCCAATAATGTCACCCGCCCATGCTTCCTCTGCATTTTCGCGTTTGCCTGCCATAAAAGTTAATGCGTTATTAATTTGAATTTCTTTTTTTAAACGGACATGATAAGCCTTCATGCCCTTTTGATATTGTCCTGACGCAATACGTAAAAAAGCGATGCGGTCGCGATGAGCAGGGTCCATATTCGCTTGAATTTTAAAAACGAAACCGCTGAATTTTTCTTCTTCTGGTTTAACCAAGCGCGAATTCGTTTCTCGACATTGTGGTGGTGGCGCTTCTTTAACAAAAGCATCTAATAACTCACCTACACCAAAATTATTGATAGCCGAACCAAAAAATACTGGCGTCAATTCCGCTTTCAAATAACGCTCTCGCTCAAAAGGATGACTCGCTCTTTTAATAAGTTCAATTTCGTTACGCAATTCCGAAGCCAAATCACCTAGCTTTTTATCTAATTCAGGATTATTAAGTCCTTCTATCCGTTCACTCTCACCCACGCGTTCATGTTTTCCCGGCTGATAAAGATAAATAGCATCCTCTATTAAGTGATAAACCCCTTTAAAATATTTCCCCATACCAATCGGCCAGGTCACCAGGGCGCAATGAATACGAAGAATAGATTCAATTTCATCTAACAATTCAATCGAAGGGCGCGCGTCCCGATCCATTTTATTAATGAAAGTCATTATCGGCGTATGGCGCAGTCGGCAGACTTCCATCAATTTAATCGTGCGCGCTTCAACACCTTTTGCCGCATCAATCACCATTAACACAGAATCTACGGCTGTCAATGTACGATACGTATCTTCAGTAAAATCCGCGTGGCCAGGGGTGTCTAATAAATTAATTAAATAATCTTTGTAGGGGAATTGCATCACCGAAGTCGTAACGGAAATACCCCGCTGTTTTTCCAACTCCATCCAATCAGAAGTGGCATGACGAACTGCCTTGCGGCTTTTAATCGTTCCGGCAAGCTGAATAGCACCGCCAAAAAGCAGCAATCTTTCCGTTAAAGTGGTTTTACCAGCATCGGGATGCGAAATAATTGCAAATGTCCGACGAATTACCGTTTGTTTCTCTACTGACATCTAACGCCTCGAATAACGGAGCAGAATAACACAACCTACAGCAAATAACACGGTCGGCATTAACGCTGCAAAAATAGGCGGAATCTGATAAAGCATCGCAAATGGCCCAAAAAACTGGTTTAGCATATAAAAAGCGAATCCAACAACAATCCCCGTTAAAATCTGCAACCCCATACTGGCTTGATGCAGCGAGCCAAAAATAAAAGGCACTCCCAAACAAATCATAACCACCGTTGTCAGCGGCTGGATAAAGCGTTGCCAAAACGCAAACACATAGCGGCTCGTTTGTAATCCCGCTTGCTGACGATAACGAATAGTATGATAAAGACCCACAATGGATTGTCGATCGGCCATCTTCCGCCCCTGTTGCAAGCGATCAGGATTAAAGACAATAGTTAAGGGGAATTTAGCCATTTTCTTTTCTGTTGTTCGATTACGAGAAAACTGCGTTTGTTTAACATTATATAAAATCCAGTGTCCTTTCACGTACTCTCCTTTGGGCGCGTAAATAGCCGATAATAATTGGTGTTTATTGTTAATAAAAAATTCGCTCACCCCGCTAATTTTATTTTTAGCATCGACAGATCTAATGTGAATAAACGATTGAGCACCATGCAACCAAACTTCTCCTAAGGCTTTGTAACCGATTGCTTTGGAAAGCGCGATCAGTTTCGTTTCTTCACCGCTCGCTTCTAATTGGGGCGCAATAACTTCCCCAATAAAAGTCATCACCACTATCATCAGTAACGCTGCTTTTACAACCGCCCACGTTATCCCGGCAATAGAAACGCCGGCCGTGCGCATAATCATTAATTCACTACTCGAAGCCAAACGGCCTAAACCGATTAAACAGCCTAAAAATCCTGCCATTGGAAATAATTGATAGAGATCTGAAGGTAATTGAGTAAGCACATACAAGAACGCTTGTCCCAAGCCATAATGAACTGATCCAATTTGGGAGAGTTGTCCGATAAATTCCATAAACATCTCAACGCCCAAAAGCACCAACATAACAACAGCCGTTGCCATGATGATAGCGTTGCAAATATAACGATTTAAGAGCGACACGCTATTCTCCTGCTGGCCCGAAATTGACACCACCAGCGCGATTGAAAAAACAACAAACCAACGGCTAGCAACAAAAGCAAACCAAGAATCCACCATAATCCAAGGTATTGACTAACAACACCATCTTCAATCCACGTTCGGCCCAAGAACATGAAATTGGCATAAACAATATAAATTAAAACCGCTGGTAGCATCTGTGCGAATTTTCCCTTACGAGGGTTGAACTCACTCAATGGAACGATCAATAAAGCAAATAACCACACTGACAAAAGCATTGCAATTCGCCATTGTAATTCCGCCGCTGCTTTCAAGTCTTTATTATGCAAATGCCAAAGCTTAGAAGTAGGCATCGCATTTACACGCCAGGTGATATCCATTTCTGGTGAAGTTAGACGAATACCGTATTCCACAAATTTCATCACGTCGTATTTTAATGCCCCCGGAATGCCCACATAACGAAAGCCATTTTTAAATAAAATAAAATGCTTCCCCTTAGGCGTGCTATATTCCCCCGCTTGCTCAGCTGAAACTAAATCCCAACGTTGTTTGTTGCCGGCAGTTTCACTTTTCGCCAAAAAAACATTTAACATTTTTTGATGATGGTCATTAACATCACCTGCATAAAAAACTTGACCATTACTACTCAGTGGTTGAAACCGGTCTGGCACGATTTTTTCTAAAGAAGCCGTAGCCACTGCATCTTTTAAAATTTTCACCCGATACCACTGCATTTTAGGTTCAACGGATAACATCAGCCAAGCCACAATAACGCCAATAAAAGTCGCTAATACAATGAGCATTCCAACGATTTGGGCGCGGCTCACACCACACACAGTCAATATAACCATTTCATGATCCACCGCCATACGCCCAAGCGCGAGCAGACCCCCCAAAAATAAACCCAGCGGTAACAAATAACCTAACAACAAAGGCACCTGTAGAGACATGATTTCCATTACCGCCTTCACCGTAATCTTACCCGCCGCTGCATCATTGAGATAATGGACGAATTGATTTGTCATGAAGATAATTAATAGAATCAAAGTAGTTGCCAACAACGTGCCTAAAATCTCTTTACACAAGCATCGAAAGACAATCACTGACAAACAATGCCTTTTATGTTAAAAACTGGGATATTATTTTACCTCTCGTCATTAGTATCTAAGCTCATTGTTCCTGCAAAAGCGGTAATAACGGGAGATAGTTACAAATTGAGGTCATTTTAGCAGAGCGCATGACAACATGGAAAAAACTTATAATCCAAAAGCCATTGAAAAAAAATGGGCTGATTACTGGGAAAAACGTCAACTGAGCAAGCCAACCACTCAAGGAAGCCCATATTGCATTATGCTGCCACCGCCTAACGTTACTGGCACGCTCCACATGGGCCACGGGTTCCAGCAAACTCTGATGGACACTCTCATTCGCTATCATCGAATGAAAGGCGAGCGGACACTATGGCAAGGAGGAACGGATCATGCTGGAATCGCCACGCAAATGGTCGTTGAACAACAACTCGCCCAAGAAGACTTAACACGAGAAGATTTAGGGCACCAAGCTTTTATTAAAAGGCTCTGGGAATGGCGCGAACATTCAGGCGGTAAAATTACCCATCAAATGCGCCGTCTAGGCGTCTCCATCGATTGGTCACGAGAACGTTTTAGTATGGACGAAGGACTCTCCAGGGCCACGACTGAAGCTTTCATCCGCCTCCATCACGAAGGATTAATTTACCGAGGTAAGCGTCTCGTCAATTGGGACCCGAAACTCAATACTGCCATTTCTGATCTCGAAGTCGTTACTGAAGAAGTGGAAGGACACTTGTGGCATATCCGTTACCCATTGGCTGATGGTTCTGGACATTTAATCATTGCCACCACTCGCCCCGAAACTTTATTAGGCGACGTTGCCATCGCAGTACACCCAGAAGACGAACGCTATCAGCGTTTCATTGGTAAAAAGGTTTGTCTCCCCCTCACCGATCGTAGTATTCCCGTCATTGCTGATGAAGCGGTCGATAAAAAATTTGGAACGGGCAGCCTTAAAATCACCCCTGGTCATGATTTTAATGACTACGAAATCGGTCAACGCCACCAACTGCCTTTAATTAATATACTGACCTCAGAAGGCTATTTAAACGAGAATGTCCCCGAGCCTTACCGCGGATTAGAACGCTTTCAAGCCCGAAAAAAAATTATCACCGACCTTCAACAGGAAAATTTGTTAGAAAAGATAGAGCCCTATCGCGTTCCCGTTCCTCGCGGGGAACGATCCGGCATCATCATTGAACCATTATTAACAAATCAGTGGTTTATAAAAATGGAAGCCTTAGCAAAACCGGCGATGGAAGCAGTGGAAAGCGGCGAATTAAAATTCATTCCCAAAAATTGGAAAAAAACTTATTTGCAATGGCTAAGCAATATTCAGGATTGGTGTATCAGTCGCCAATTATGGTGGGGGCATCGCCTTCCTGTTTGGCACGATGAAGAAAAAAATAGTTATGTCGGTCGTTCTCGAGAAGAAATCTTAAAAAAATACCATTTATCACCTGAGGTAAAATTACAACAAGAAACGGATGTTCTTGACACTTGGTTCTCTGCCAGTCTTTGGCCTTTTGCAACATTGGGCTGGCCAGAAAAAACCGAAAGCTTTAAAGCTTTCTATCCTACTCAAGTCTTAGTCACTGGCTTTGACATAATTTTCTTTTGGGTCGTGCGAATGGTGATGATGGGGCTAAAATTCACTCATAAAATTCCTTTTCATTCCGTTTATATCCACGGCCTTATTCGAGACAGCCAAGGCCGAAAGATGTCAAAATCGAAAGGCAACGTTATCGATCCCATCGACATTATCGATGGAATTTCACTTGATGCTTTAATTGAGAAACGAACCCACGCTTTACTACAGCCCAAAATGGCCAAAACCATCAAAAAAATGACGCGCAAAGAATTCCCCAACGGAATTGCGAGCTTTGGCACCGATGCATTGCGTTTTACTTTTTGCGCGCTAGCCAGTCGGGGTCGCGATATTAATTTTGATATGGGACGAATTGATGGCTATCGTAATTTTTGCAATAAAATTTGGAATGCTGCTCGTTTCGTCACTATTAATACTCAAGAAAAAGATTTGAATCCTGAAAAACCGTTAAGCTACTCCGCGGCCGACGAATGGATTCGGACCCGCTTACAACAAACTATTAAAAACGCGGAAGAAGCGCTTAGCCAATATCGTTTCGACTTACTCGCGCAAACGTTATATGAATTTACGTGGAATGAATATTGCAATTGGTACGTGGAATTTGCTAAGTGTATCCTCTACGATGAGCAAGCAAAACCCGCTGAACTTCGGGGTACCCGGGCGGCTCTACTCGAAGTGTTAGAAATTCTCCTGCGTCTGCTGCATCCTATCATGCCCTTTATTACCGAAGAAATCTGGCAAACTATCGCGCCCCTTGCAGGAAGGGAAGGGAAAAACATTATGGTGGAGAGTTGGCCTCAATTCAATACCCACGAAATGAATTATGATGCTAAAGTTGAAATTGAATGGGTTAAAAATATCATTACTGCTATTCGTACCTTACGCGCGGAAATAGGCATCTCACCAGCCAAACGAACTCCTGTTATTTTTGGAAAAGGTGATGAAAAAGATAAAAAGCAAATAAGCAAAATGCAATTCTATATAAAAACATTAGGTAAAGTGAGTCAATTGAGCTTTGCAAGACCTGATGACTCTTTTTCTGTTACAGCGACCAGTATTGTTGAACGTCTTGAAATTCACATTCCCTTGGCAGGGGTAATCGATAAACAAACTGAAATTGCTCGGCTCAAAAGGGAAATTTCCAAACTACAAAAAGAAGAAGAAAAATCGCTAAAGAAATTAGATAATCCTAATTATCTCCAAAGAGCACCCCAAGAAATCGTAGAAAAAGAGCGCCTTTCTTTGAAAAAAACGCAAAACGCTTTGAAGAAATTGCAGTCACAATACGCGAGTATTGAAAGCCTATAAGGAACTCATAAAATACGAGGAGACGGTCATTTCAATATTTCTTGAAAAACTTCCGCCACTAAGGTAGGTTCATGAAAATGAATGAGTGTACGACTCACGTTAACCGCTAAAGAAAAAGTAACATTTCGTTCCATGACATGCGCCACTAAAACGCCGTAACCAAAACTATTCCCTGCGCTCCAGATGACTCCCCCCCAGCGTTGCAAGCGCGCTTTATAAATCCCGAGTCCGTAATAGTCTTGGTCTTCTCGAGAGCCCGCTTTTGGGTCCACTGGTACAACTTCGAGCATTTGTTTAAAACTGCTTTTTAAAACACGCCGCTCAAGCAAAGCGCGTAACCACCGAATAAGATCCGTCGTCGTTGACAAACTGGCTGCGCCCCCGAGTCCATTGAAATTGTAAGCCCTCGTGACATCATACGCTTCTAATTCACGGTTTTCGTTATAAGTCTGAACTGGCAGATGATTAAAAGCAACGGCATAAGGATGGGAAATGGGTAGATAACCATGCGCCAACCGAGGCAGTAACTTTTTATCAAGAACGCCGTAAGAAGAATAATAAGTGGATTTCAAGTCCATCAAATCAAACAGCTCCCGCATTTGCTGAGAAGATTTACGACCGGTTGCTGCTTCAAGCACAAAACCCGCAATAATGTAATTTGTAGCGGAATCGCTAAAAATACCTCGCACCGGTAACTCATATCCCAGTCGATACCGAACACTTGAGCCTGTAATTAAATCCAAATACCCCTCGGCCTGCCATACCTTATTCGGCTTCGCCATAAACATTTTCTGATACGCCATTGTTTCATCGTAAGAAGGAAGGCCAGAAGTGTGGTTTAACAATTCACGGAGTGTCAGCGGTTTTAAATAAGGATAAAGATCTACCAGCAACTTTAATCGTCCGCCATCTAAACGATGTTGATGGCTTAACACAGCCAAAGGAGCATCTAAGTCCACCACTCCTTCCTCCAGCCATTTTAAAATAATGGCCGCCGTGAATAAGCGTGTGATTTTGCCAATGGGAAAAATAGACTTATCAGATAAACTTTGCTTGGTTTTAATATCTGCATACCCGGAACAATAATGATGAATACGATTTCCCGATTTACAAACGCTTAAAATTGCTCCGGGTAAGTTATGTTTAATGACGTTAATAGACTGCATTAAGGAGCACTATACCGGATTCTAAGGAAAATCCAAGGCAGATTACTCTCTCCCTGTAATTCTAATTTTGAATTGGCCGAGGTAGGAATAAGCAATAGGAACGACAATTAATGAAAAGAAGGTGCCAAATAACAAACCACCAACGATCACCCAACCAATTTGATGACGACCAACAGAACCTGGCCCAGTCGCCAAAGCTAAAGGTAGTGCGCCAAATACCATCGCAAGCGTGGTCATTAAGACGGGGCGCAAGCGAATCATCGCCCCGCGGAGAATAGCTTCTTGCATCGCCATTCCTTGTTTTCGAAGATCGTTTATAAATTGCGTAATCAAAACCCCATGCTTACTAATCATGCCAATCAACGTAACAAGTCCCATCTGAGAATAAATACTCAGCGTCCCGGCCGTTAATTTTAACGATAATAAACCACCCACAATACACAATGGAACAGCTAATAAAATGACGAAGGGATCGAGAAAACTGCCAAATTGTGCTGATAACACGAGGTAAATAAAAATAAGTGACATTAAGATAATGCCAATCATGCTTTTTGAAGATTGTAAAAACTGCGCTGCTTTCCCTGAAAAGACATAATGCACACCTGAAGTCATAACAAACGGTACATGCGCTTTAATGTAATCAATCACCTGGCTTTCAGAATATCCCGGAGCCAGACGCGCTGAAATGGTTCCAGAACGGAAGCGATTAAAATGCGTAAAGCTTCCTTGCCCAACGGTAGGTGTTAAATCAATAAGACTAGAAACTGGGATTGAATTCCCTCTGTTCGCATATGCTTTATTGTTGCTATGCACATAGAGCTTCTTAAGTGCATTAAAATCTGTTAAATCTTGTTTGTCCATCTGGACAACCACTTCGTAGCTTTTATTCCCTGCTTGCACATCGGTCCAATGATTTCCACTCATCATCGCGCTTACTGTATCAGCAATATCCTGAATATTCACGCCTAATACCGCTGCTAAATCGCGCTTAATCGTGATTGCATATTGCTGAGTATCGTATTTTAAATTTGCGTGAAGATCCGTCACCCCGGGATAGTGCTTTAAAACCTTCATCATTTTATTGATGGGATCAAGCAAATCCGTATAATCACTAGCCGTCATAAAATTCAAATCGATGTCATTTCCTTGTAATCCATAATTAACCACATCGGGAATATAAGCTGTCGCATCAACACCAGGAATGGCTGCTAATTTAGGATTTAAATCAGCGATCACTTGAGCTGTGGTTTCTCTACCTTCCCCCCACGGTTTCAAAGTGGCGAGGATATTAACGCTTGTCATGGACACTTGACTCATTACACTGGCTACTGCGGAGTTTTGTCGGATAATCTTTTCAACTTGTTCGGCGTATTGGTTGGTATAATTTAAACTTGCACCAGAAGGCGATGTCACGCTGACTTGGATTAAGCCGATATCTTCCTTAGGAATCAACTCCGAAGGAAGGTTAATAAACAGCACATACCCAGCGCCCGCAATCACCAGCAAACCTGCAATAAAAAGGCGTCGTTTATTTAAAGCAAATTTTAAAAAGCGTTGATAAAAGCCAGTCAGTTGCGAAAATGCGCGCTCAATAGCAATACTCAGCCTTGAGTCTTTTGTACGCGGCAATAGAATACGAGAACACATCATCGGTGATAAGGTAAGCGCAATAAAGGCGGAAATAACAACGGCAGTCGCTAACGTGAATGCAAACTCTTTAAATAATTTAGCCGTAAACCCTTGCACAAATCCTACCGGCGCGTAAACCGCCACCAACGTAAGTGCCATTGCAATAATCGCAAATGAAATTTCGCGACTTCCTTTAATTGCCGCTTGAAAAGGGGTCATTTCTTCTTCAATATGGCGATGAATGTTTTCCAGCATCACAATCGCATCATCCACCACCAAACCAATCGCCAATACAATGCCAAGCAGCGACATTGTATTAATAGTGAATCCAAATAATTTAATAAAAGCAAAAATGGCAATTAAACTGACGGGAATTGTAATAATGGGAATACTGGCTGCTCGAGCAGAACCCAAAAATAAAAACACAACGAAAATAACTAAAAGAACCGCTTCATCCATCGCATAAAAAGTTTCTTCAATCGACGACTTTAAAAAAGTGGAGACGTCATAATTAACCCTGGCTTTCATTTCCGGCGGTAAATTTTTCTGGATCACCGCGAGCGCTTGTTTCACTTCATACGCCACGGTAATCGGATTGGCTCCTTGCAGTGGCTTGATTAAAAGTTCAATACCATTTTGTCCATTAATGCGCATCGGCGCTTCGTACAAGCTGCGATACCCAAGTTCGGCATGGCCTATATCATTTAAACGAACGGTTCCTCCATCGTTATTTTTAATAATAATATTTCCAAACGCTGTGGCGTCTTTTAATTGAGTATGTGAAACAATACTGTAATTTCGCTTAGGTTCTTGAATAGAACCGGCTGGAAAATAAATATTATTAGCTGTTAAGGCGTTTTTAACATCGGTCACTGTCACTTGATGCGCTACCATTTTAGAAGCATTTAGCCAAATTCGCATGGCATAATCACTAGCTCCCAAAATATCAATCTCCCCCACGCCAGACAGCTGACGTAAAGCCGGTTGAACCGTGCGTTCCACATAATCACGAATATCAGCCGATGATTTTTGTGGATCAATAAAACCGACACCCAAAACTGGGTTACCTTTGCTCCCAACTGTAATGGTCGGTAGATTAGCATTGGGTGGTAATTGATCGCGAATCGCAAATACTTTGTCGCGTACTGCACTCGCTTCTTCTTCAAAATTGCCTCCGAGTTGGAATAACACCGTCACATAGCTCGAACCGGGGTAACTTGTGGAGTTGATCGAGGCAATGTGATCTACTCCGGAGAGGACGTTTTCAATTTGGGTGGTGACTTGACTTTCCATAGGCTGAGCGCTTGCGCCATCGTAAGTGGTGACTACGGTTAAGATAGGTAATTCCAATTTGGGAAAAAAACGCAGTTCAAGACGTTGAAAAGCAACGACGCCTAACACCACCAAAATTAAACTCAGTACAATAGCTAACACCGGTTGGCGAATACAAATCTCGGATAATTTCATGAATCAACTATGCATCTTTCTGAACTTTAATGACACTTCCATCATCCAATTTTTGCTGTCCTGCCACAACGATGGTATCGCCGATGCTCAATCCGCTTAGCACTTGCGCTTGATTATCTACGCGCGTTCCTACCCTAATGTAGGTTTGTCCAACCTTATCGCCAACGACTTTATAAACGTAAGATCCCTTCATGTCGGCCTGAATCGCTTCTTCGGGAATTACTGGCGCATTTTTCGCTATTGAAATTTGCTGCGAGATATGAACAAACATGCCAGGGGAAAGCAATCCCTTATCATTGGGCACAAGAGCTTGAATGAAGATCGAACGGGTATCCGAGCTCACCGTCGGAGAAATAAAGCTAACGGTGCCGTAAAACGTTCTCTGCGGGTAAGTTCCCGTGGTAATAGTGACTAACTGTCCTTGCTTTAACTCCGGTAAAAAGTTCTCAGGCACTTGAAAATCAGCCCTCAATTGGGAGGTGTTAACTAACGTCACCAGCGGGTCCCCCGCTTTCACATAATCACCCGCCTGGACCTGAAAAGCACCGAGAACACCAGAAAAGGGCGCGTTAACGACTTTCTCACTTAACGCTGCTAATTTACTCTGAACAGAAGCTTCTTTGCTCTCCATGTCGGCTTTCAATGCCGCCAACTCCTGTTGCGAAATCGCTTGATTTAAAAGCAGTTTTGAGCGTTCATATTTTGTTCGGGCAAGCTTCATGGCAGTTACGGTTGACTGATAATCAGCCTGTGCTCGGGCGTTATCGAGTTGAACAATTGGCATGCCCATATCGACTTCTTGTCCACTTTTGAAATGAATTTCAGCGATGCGCCCATCCGATTCTGCGCTAATGGTAACCGCTTTGACTGCCGATAGGCTGCCAAGGGCGTTGACGGTGTTAGGAATATCAGCCGTTTTGACTTTCGTGACATCAACGGAAACAGGCTGAGCCACCACAGGCGCCGTTTTAACCGCTAGCGCCCCTATTGAACTGAAGGCAAAATAAAAGCTAAGCACAACTACAAAAGCTATAAAAAGACCGGATTTCCAGTATTTAACCATGGCTTTTGCTCATTTTCCGCCGTTTATCGTCCCCGAGTATAATTGGATTTCCGTCCTGTCGCTATTCCAATAAAACGTTATCGTAACAAATTCTTAAGTCTATTTTAAGGTCTATTGGTTATACTGTTCCCTATCTTCACTTTTGACAACCACGGGAAAATTTTATGAACCTTCGCCCATCGTACGCCTTTTCAAAAAGAGCTCTCAAAGAAATCTTGACTGAAACTCACCGATGCAATCAATTACAATCACATCAATGGCGTAATGAGGGACAGTTATTCGCCAATTAACTCGGAATCCAACGCTTATAAGAGAGCTTTACAGAATATCTGCTGGAAGTTTTTACAGAATGAATCAATTGATTGGGTACTGAAAAAAACATATTATTAATCAGGCACTCACACCTCAACAAGTATTAAACAATATCCCTCCAAACCATCTGAGTATTATTAATAATATTTATCATCTCTTAAACCAGAGAAATCCCCAGAATTTACAATTAAATCCAGGTATAAATCTTTTATTTCAGCAAGATATCAACATAGAGGTCAGCATACGTGAAAATGAAGAAGAAGAAATAGCCTAAAACGAATTGCATCATGATGAATTATTAAATGCTCTTTTAGAAAATAAAGAATTGCAAAAAGCAGCTGCCCAATATGAGAATGAAGAGCATCATGATATTCATTCGCTTTTGGCATTGGGATTATCGCCTGAAGCAAAACCAAGCCCCGAAGAAATTCTCACCACTGGCTTAGCGCAATTAGCAGAACGAGCTCCCAAAAATGAGCCACACTCACAAAGTCAGCATTTCCTTGGAGCCGCCTTTGGCGTTACAGAAATTGCTAAAGTAATGAAAGATCACTCCAGAAAAGAAAACGATTTATTTTCACATTTTCACAAGAAAAAATTGGTTAAAAGAAAATCCAGGAATGAGACCTACTTCCACGAGAGAGTAAAAAATTAGCTAACAAAGCAATGATCTCACAGTGTTAAAGCGTCTGTTTTTAATCCACGTTAGATATTTAAAATAAACACTAACGCGTCTTCCCGACCTTTTCCCGTGGGATAATAGTTTTTTCGTATACCAATTTCTACACCTCCTGCCTTTTCATAAAATTCGATACCGGATCTATTAGATTTTCTTACTTCTAATTAATAACAATCACGTCATGTATTCTATTTTTGCGCAATCAAGAGCGTGTTTTAATAATTGACTGGCAACGCCTTTTCGTTGATAGCGAGGCGCTACGGCGATATTCATTAATTGACACTCTTTTTCCCGCATCAAAATAACAATAAAGCCTACTAAATAAAGCCTACTATACTAGATGATGATTAGACTCCATAACCCATCCATAATAATTGCTTTTCAATCAATCATACAAAGATCTTTTCCGACCACGGAAATGGCATCGCTGCTTCAGCAATTTCAGACACTTGCGGAACATCATCCTTAATCAAGCTTCGAATTTTCACACTTCCATTAACCGAATTGCTTTTTTTAAAGCATCCCACGTCTTTGGCTTAAGATCACCGTCGCGCAGTAATTCTGCCGGCGAATAACTTGTAATTATCTGCGGAAAGTTCACTTGAGAAAAAGATTGGGTTACGTGATTCCCTAACAAAATAATGACGGATTTCTCTAATTTATCGGAGCTTGGGGCCCCTTCTCTAAGCCCTCCTCTAATCTGTTTTTTTGTTGCCTTTGCAATTTTCTCAACGAGTTGGCTTTCTTTTTCATCTTTCAATACCGCATCAGCCAGCAACACTCCGACTTGCCTATCTTGAGTATCTAGCAAATCATAATGGTAATAGTGATTTGAAACAGGCGTTCGCAAACGCCATACGTCAATACCCATTAACTGTAAATAATGATTTATATTCAAGCTATCCTTTTTGAGTGGTAAATATTTTTATCAATTAAATTAACCAATAACATCATCAGGCATATTTTAACACAACGAATCCGCAGCCGATTATCTATGATATTGACGATAAGTCAAATAAAATGGAATTTTGTCTACAGGAACTTAAGAGTAATTGGGAGCCGGCGTTCACCCCCACGCGTCCCTATGATATAATAGTGATTGGAATGATAAAAAAATTTGTTAAAGTGATTCTGCCTCTTTTAATAATCGCGATTCTTTCCATCGGCGGTTATTTTTACTCGCAACATCAAAACCGCTACCCCAGCACAGATGATGCCTACATCCAAGCTGACGTTATTAACGTAGCTTCTCAGGTTAGTGGGACCGTAAGCGAGATCGATGTTCGCAATGAAGAACATGTTCAAAAAGGACAACTCCTATTCACCATTGACCCAGCGCCGTTTACCATCGAGCTTAATAAGACGCAAGCGCAACGAGATGCTACCCGACAAAAAATTCAAGCAGCTGATATGGCAGTAAAATTCGCTAGGGCCACCGTGCTAGAAAGAAAAGCAGAACTCACCCATACACGTCTGGAAACAAAACGTATACTCACCTTAATGAAAAAGCAATTTGTTTCTCGCTCGGACGGTGATCTCGCTATTAAAAATTTACATGTTGCTGAAGCTGCCCTGAATGCAGCACAAAACCAATTGGAAGAAATGATTGAAAAGCGTGGTGAATTAGGCGACAAAAACGCCCGATTGCGTCTAGCGCAAGCTGCCGTCGAAAAAGCCAAATTAAATTTGCAATACACTCGCGTTTTCGCCCCCACTTCAGGCTACATCGCTAATTTTAATTTACGACATGGCGATGTAGTAAGCGCTTACCAACCTTTGTTCGCTTTAATCGAAGACCAAACCTGGTGGGCTCAAGCCAATTTTAAAGAGACCCAACTGTCTCGTATCCACACTGGCGAACAAGCCACCATCAAGCTAGACATGTACCCTCATCAAATATTTATCGGCAAAGTCGTAGATATTAACAAAGACAGCGGCAGTAGTTTTTCCTTGCTACCCCCTGAAAACGCCAGCGGTAATTGGGTTAAAGTCACTCAGCGTTTTCCAGTTGAGGTTATTATTACCCAACGCAAATCGGGCTATCCTCTCCGTTTGGGCGCTAGTAGCATGGTTACTATAGACACAACCTCTCTGAAATAAATGAATACAACAGCGCTGACAAAGAACGAAATTCTTTATTCTCGACGATGGTCAATTATCGTGACCATTATGATGGTAGCCATTCTGGAAATATTGGATACCACTATCGTGAACGTCGCTTTACCAAACATGATGTCATCGTTGGGCGCGAATCAAAATCAGATAACGTGGGTATTGACTTCATACGTGGTTGCCTCTGCCATTATGCTTCCCCTCACAGGCTTTTTTAGCAACCGACTCGGCGAAAAACAATTGCTTTTAATTAATATCACCGGGTTTATGATTACCTCTTTTTTATGCGGAATCGCACAATCATTGCCAGAAATCGTTTTTTTTCGCATATTCCAAGGGCTTTTCGGCGCTTCTTTGATTCCTCTATCTCAATCCATACTAAGAGAGACCTTCCCTTTAGAAGAACAAGGTAAAGCAATGGCTATTTGGGGTATTGGCATTATGGCAGCGCCCGTTTTCGGGCCTGCCTTAGGCGGCTTTATTACAGAATATATGAACTGGCGCTGGATTTTTTATATCAATATGCCGATTTGTTTACTCGGACTAATGTCAACGCTGTTTATCATTCCATCGAGCGAACGTCACTATCAACGCATTGATTGGGGCGGATTATTATTAATGATCACCGGCGTTGGAGCCTTACAAGTTTTTCTCGACAAAGGCAACGAAAATGATTGGCTAAATTCCAATTTAATCTTAGCCTTATTTATTACCGCTGTTTTTTGTCTCATTTTCTTTATTATCCGGAGTTTAATCCATCGTTATCCAGTAATTAAATTAAAGATATTTAAAGACCGTAATTTTAAAATTTCTTGTTTAACACTGGCCTTATTTGCAGGCTCGATGTTTTCATTAATTACGTTAGAGCCCATTATGTTGGAGCGTTTATTTAATTATCCAGCCGTCACTGCAGGTTGGACTATGGCGCCTTTAGGTATTGGCGGGACCGTTGTAATGACGTTTGTGCCTTTTTTAATGAGGTGTTTAAATATAAAAATTATTTTAACTGTTGGCATATTGTGCTCTTTTTACGGAGCACTTCTATTTGCTGGCGTTAACTTAAATTCAACGATGCAGGAATTTTTAATAAATAATACCATTCTTGGATTTGGAATGGGTTTTTTAATGGTACCTTTAACAACTTATTCTTTAGCCACACTTCCACTAAAAGATATCACCGAAGCGGCAGGTCTTTATAGTTACTCACGAATGCTAGGCACTTCCATTAACGTTTCCTTACTAAGCACGCTCGTCAGCCGGACAACACAAATTCATTGGCATTTTTTGACAACACATATTAACGTTTTTAATACTAATTTTCACAACTGGTTTACTTTTCAAAAACTCCCTTTTATGGACCCCGTTGGTATCTCTCGGTTAGGCATTCAATTTCAACGACAGGCTAGCATGCTCGGATTTTTAGATGGTTTCAGAACCATTGCTATTCTCCTTATCTTATTGTTACCATTGCTATTAACATTAAAAACCATCAAATTGCAGGGTAGCCCGGCTGCTCCAGTGGACGATCCTGTTACTCCTGCTTCTATAGGAATAACAGAGAAAATTTAATCGAATGGCGAATCCATTGACGGCATGTGTATTCTGCAAAATTGCAAAAGGCGAAATAGGCGAATTAATTTACGAAGATAAGCAAGTAGTCGCTTTCAACGACATTGCACCACAAGCGCCTATTCATATTCTTGTCATTCCCCACCGCCATATTAAAATGATAAATGATATCACCACACCTGCCGATGAGAATCTTTTGGGGCACATGGTGGTTGTCGCTACTCAATTAGCCCACGATAAAAATATAGCAGTGGACGGCTATCGTCTTGTGATGAATTGCAATCGAAACGGCGGACAGGCTGTCTTTCATATTCACCTTCATCTCCTGGGTGGTCGCCAAATGCACTGGCCGCCGGGATAGTGGAAAATATTATGAGCAATACTATTGCAGACCATGTCAAAGCGATATTAATAGCATTAGGGGAAGACCCAAACCGGGAAGGCTTAAGGGATACACCTAAACGCTATGAAAAAGCCTTGAAACATCTCACCAAAGGGTATCATGAAAAGCTCCCATCGGTTATCAAAAAGGCGGTATTCCAATCTGGGATGGACGAGATGGTTATCCTCAAGGATATTGAGCTTTACTCGCTCTGCGAGCATCATTTATTGCCTTTCATTGGCAGGTGTCACGTTGCTTACCTTCCCAGCGGAAAAATAATTGGCATCTCAAAGCTGGCTCGCATTGTCGATATGTTCGCCAAGCGCTTCCAAGTACAAGAAAATCTCACCAAACAAATCGCAGAAACCATATTAACCGCAACGGAAGCAAAAGGTGTCGGCGTTATCATCGAAGCAAAACACCTTTGCATGATGATGCGCGGTGTCGAAAAACAAAATTCAGAAATGACCACTTCGGTCATGCTCGGCACCTTCCGAAAAGACGACCACGCCCGCTCAGAATTTTTGAGTTTAATTAGAAAGTAATGCTATACTACCTCGCCAAAAACTGACCCAGCCGAGGTGGCGGAATTGGCAGACGCGCCGGACTCAAAATCCGGTGGTGGCAACACTGTGAGGGTTCAACTCCCTCCCTCGGTACCATGGAATTAAGAGATTGCAACACTTTCTAAACTCGCTACATTGTCACTAAAATTCTTTGTGGGAATTTTATGTGAACTAGCTTGACACCTTCCAAAGCCCTGTCCTCCCACGAGGCTGATTTTTCATTCATTTTATTCTATCATTTGTTCGCGGGCCGAAATTAATAAGGACAACTATCTATTTCTTTTGGAAGTCACCTCAACGATTCATCGCATTTGTTATATACGTATACGTATCTGTTCTAACAACTCGTGTATTTCTGCTCAAGCCGCCATTTGAATGATAAAGGATTCATTAATCCCTCGGCTATGCACGAGGTGCTTCATATCTATCAACTCAATGATGTTTTAAAAGCCATACAACGAGCGCGAAGCGACTTCATAAGCATATTATTCTTGGAAATCAGCATAGCCAAGGTAGACAAATGCTTATTCAGGGAAGTATTGCGCTCGACACGTTGTCTTATAATCACGTCCTAAAAATTGATGCTAGAAAAATGCAGGTTACAATCCAGCCAGGTATCACCTGAAATCAACTGCAAGTAATGATCAATGTCATGCAATCGTCAGGCATTTTTACCGTTGGAGGCTCATTGAGTGTGAATACCTACGGGCTTGATTTCAGATGAAGCCCCTCATCAATACAATTGTTGCGTTTCATTTAGTCTTAGCTAATGGAAAGATCGTGAAAGTTTCACCTCATGAAAATCTTGAACTGTGGCGAGTAACGATCGGTGGATATGGATTAGTGGGAGTGACATCTGATGTGGCAATACAGCTCGTTCCGGACAATAAATATATTAAAATCCAAAGTGCAATCGATCGATATTCCAAATTTAAGTCAAAAATTTAAAGACGATATTTTACCCAACAAGGAAAATGCTTTATTTCTTGGCCGATTATCGATTGTGCCCGATAAAACTTTTTTTAAATAAGGTGTTATTATTCGCTTTTTCAAATTTTCAAATAGTCACGCCAAGTATGAAAAAGCCAAAAAAAAACAC
The DNA here is from genome assembly GCF_019425495.1 of Coxiella endosymbiont of Ornithodoros amblus. GTDB lineage: Bacteria > Pseudomonadota > Gammaproteobacteria > Coxiellales > Coxiellaceae > Coxiella. Next base: position 6,087 of record NZ_VFIV01000016.1, on the reverse strand, counting down.
TAATTAATCTAGAGTATGGATTTTGTTATTAAGTCGCTGTTAATTTGGTTCGTTATTCTAATAAACGAAAATATAAATTATGGAAGGATAGGATTTAACGAAAAATACCATAAATAAAAATTTTACTCCAAATAATGCCATGCGACTTCCCATAGAATTTACCGTCCAGCACCATTAAAAAATCATTCGGATTGGTTGCAGATATTACACTCCTTATATAGACTGTATCACAGTCTTCATGATTTTTTCACAAGAAATCATGATGAAAAGTAAAGTTAATTTGCTCAGCATCACTATTCGTTACGTGCAAAAAGACTCGAAGACAATTTTAAACTATGCTAATCAACCTTGTTTCAGTGTCGTTTTATATTTCGATCAAATTTCAGGGAAAAATAAAATTTATCAAAATTGTTCTCGGATTTCTTCCGTCATAACTATTTGTTCTCGGGAAGACATTTTTGTAATAGCTATTTGAGACGTGCCACAATCTCACCTCACTAGGAAACTAAATCTTACTATCACATTATAGTATTATAGCATTGAAAGGAATTTAATTCACAAATTTTCCCCTCATCAAGCGTCGTAAGTTAATCTCCAAGACTTTATTTATCGGGACGGCAGGATTTGAACCTGCGACCCCTTGCACCCCATGCAAGTGCGCTACCAGGCTGCGCTACGCCCCGAACTGGGTCTCATTATAATATCGCTGAGTTAATTTACTACAATTCTCTTAAAAAAATTTTTAATGGCGGTTACGCCTTAGAAGCTATAGAAGCTATTGAGTTTCGTTATGATAGCCGAGCTTCATCTGACGCCATTCAAAACAGAAGGATGATGGTCTCTAACTTAACCCTGTAAGCGAATTCACTCTAGAGCAGTGACAAGTTGCCGCCAGCCTCTTTTGATGGGAGTAAAGACTAATGAAGCACAAAAATTATTTTCTTTGTTGTATATCTCCATTACTCCACGGCCATCCCATGTGGCGTCCAGTTCCCCCAGTGTCTCTCTGTCTTTATGGTCGGCTGGCTATAGTTAACAGCATCATGAGGCAGAGCAAGTATAATAAATGGAATTAATAGTGGCTGCTAATCTAGCTCCTTGCCATTTATATATGGAGATGTCCCTCGTTCTCCTCGGATTCATATACTTTTATAGTTAAAGATGTATAGTATTCGTTAATAACCTGACCATCTATGCTGCAGGTCCCCAAGGGACAACCTGGATAGCAGGGCTGAACCTAGTACAGTGAAACACCTTGATTATTGATTTTTTCATAAGATCTCTATATTAGCACCATTTCGAGACGATAGCCAATAAGATTTCTTTAATTTATTATTTTTTAAAGAAAATTGCTGCACAAATCGCTTAGCTTTCTCGGAAAGGTTAACTTCGTAATCGCTAATAACCTTCCAAACTCACCGCAATTTTTTCAAGTTCAAAGACAGCTCGACGCATCGTGTCGCAAACTTTATGTTCTTGCTTATCTTTGGAAGATTCTTCGGATAGTTTTTGTCGGGCGCCGTCGATAGTATAGCCTTCCTCGTAAAGTAGTCGGCGTATTTTTCGGATAATTAAAACATCTTTCAGTTGGTAATAACGGCGATTACCGCGGCGCTTTAGAGGAGACAAATGGCTGAATTCTTGTTCCCAATAACGCAAAACATGAGGGCGCAACTGACACAGTTCACTCACTTCGCCAATAGTAAAATACAGCTTGTCGGGGATCGTTGGCAAGTCGATGTCCTGTTTAGGATCCCCCTTCCTCTTTTGGTTTGACATTTTTCTCCACCCTGGATTTAAGTTTATGGCCGGCGCGGAAAGTAACCACCCGTCGAGCAGTAATGGGAATTTCTTCTCCCGTTTTCGGATTTCGGCCAGGTCGTTCGCCTTTGTCGCGCAAATTAAAATTACCAAATCCGGATAATTTTACCGATTCACCCCGCTCTAAAGAACGACTAATCTCTTTAAAAAACAATTCAACAAGATCTTTGGCTTCCCGCTTATTTAACCCAACTACATTAAATAAATGTTCAGAAAGATTGGCTTTAGTGAGCGCCATCGGACTATGCCCTCAATTTTGCATTGAACTTTTGCTCTAAAGCGGTAAGCACACGCTCAATGATTTGTTTTACTTCTTCGTCTATTAGAGTGCGTGAAGGGTCTTGAAACGTCAACCCCAAGGCTACACTTTTTTTGCCAAATTCAATATGTTTCCCGCTCTCATATATATCAAAAACTTGTGTGGTAATCAATAATTGCCCGGCTGTTGATTTGACTTCTTCTTCAATACTTCCCACCGGCAGATCCCGATCAACCACAATAGCAATATCTCGACGAATCGAAGGAAATTTAGATAAAGGATGGTATTTTGGCAAAATTGAAGTCTTAACGGCATCCAATTCTATTTCAAAAAGAAAAGGAACCGCTGTTAACTCCAACTGATCAACCAACTCAGGATGCAAAGCTCCTAAATAGCCAATACATTGATCTTTGTAATAGAGAGCAGCCGATTGGCCGGGGTTTAAGGCAGGATGATGCCTCTCGGCAAAGCGAAAATGGGCTTCTGTGCGCGTTAAAGTGAAAAGCACACTGAGATCACCCTTGATATCATAAAAATCGACGGGGCGTTCCTTTTCGGCCCATTGGAGATTGTGTGCATCGCCTGCCACTAAGCCGCCCAGTTTTGTCACTTGTTGCCATTCATTATCTGCTCCGTTAAAACACATGCCTATTTCAAAAAGCCGGATTCGATGAATTTGGCGCGCTTGATTGTATTTGAGCACTTGAATTAACCCCGGCCACAAACTGGTCCGCATGACATTCATTTCAACTGTAAGTGGGTTAGAAAGAGCAATGGATGTGACTTCAGGATTAAGCAAAGTCTGCAACTCGTCATTGACAAAACTATAGGTCAACACTTCCTGATAACCCCGATCGGTCATTAAACAACGCAACCGAGCCGATGACAGTTGGGTCTCTGCAAAAGGCCGAATGGTATACTCTCCTTCCATCATAAGTTGAGGAATCCGATCGTAACCGTACAAACGTGCCAACTCCTCGATCAAATCAGCTTCTCCCTTAATATCAAAGCGATGACTAGGAGCGGTAACGACCCAATTGTTTTTTTCTTTCACCACCTTCATGCCCAGTAATTCAAGAAGCTTCGAAACTTCGTCCTCGTTAATTTTAATACCGAGAATCCGTTTGATTCGTTCAGGACGCAGAATAATTCTTGGAATTGTTGGCAAATAAGTTTCACTGCACACTTCAATAAGTGGGCCTGGGGAACCACCGGTAATTTGGATCAATAATTCAGTAGCGCGTTCCATTGCTAACGTTTGAAGTTTAAGATCAACACCGCGCTCAAAGCGATAAGAAGAATCCGTTTTCATGTCGTAATAGCGCGCTGTCAAAGCAATTTCACCCGGTGAAAAATAAGCGCTTTCTAAAAAAATAGCTTCTGTTTTTTCGTTAACGGAAGAATTAGCGCTCCCCATAACCCCCGCCAATGCCTGGGGGCGACTTTTATCTGCGATAACTAGCATGCGTTCCGTGAGCGCAATTTCGGTTTCGTCGATTAAAGTAATTTTTTCGTCGGCTTTTGCAAAGCGGACTTCAATTCCTTCTACCAACCGACTCAAATCAAACGCGTGGAGGGGCTGCCCCAATTCCAACATGACGTAATTCATCACATCTACAACCGGGTGAATGGTGCGTAAACCGCTCCACCGTAGTCGCTCGCAGATCCAAAGGGGTGTTTGCGAATGGCTATCAACACCACGAATCACACGACCTATATAACGGGGGCACGCCTTCTCCGCTTTGACTTCAACGGGGAAAACATCATTAATTGCTGCCGAAACCGTGGCTAAATTCAGTCCTTTTATCGGCAAACGATTAATAGCTCCCACTTCACGTGCGATGCCGCGCACACTGGCGCAATCTCCACGATTCGACGTTAATTCAATATCGAGAATATAATCTTCCAGCGTTAAATAATCCTGAATATTTCTTCCAATGGGTGTATCTGGGGGTAATTTTATAATTCCTTCATGCTGCCCGGACAACCCCATTTCGCGCTCGGAGAAAATCATTCCATTGGAAACCACTCCTCGTAATTTAGTTTTTTCAACTTTCAAATCACCAACAATGCCGCCTGCTAAAACGACCGCCACTTTTAAACCAGTGCGAACGTTAGACGCACCACAAACAATTTCTAAGGGCTCGCCTTCGCCCACGTCAACGCGACAAACCGACAAGCGATCCGAATTTGGATGTTTTTTTCTTGTGATTACTTCACCCACAACAACTTTCTCGAGCGTCCGTGCGGCCGGTTTAACGGAAGCGACTTCCAACCCTACCATGGTCAATTGGGCAGTTAACTTTTCGGTGTCCACGGGTGGGTTCACCCATTCACGCAACCATTGTTCGCTCAACTTCATTAAAATTGTTCTAAAAATCGTAAATCATTTTCAAAAAACAACCGCAGGTCGGTTACTTCATAACGCAGCATGGCCAGCCGATCCAATCCGATACCAAACGCGAAACCGCTGTATTCATCAGGATCAATATTAACATTATGCAAAACATTCGGATGAACCATGCCGCACCCTAAAACCTCTAACCATTTATCTGTGGAGGGTTGATAGATATCCACTTCAGCAGAAGGTTCTGTAAAAGGAAAATAAGAGGCCCGAAAACGCAACCAAACATCTTTTTCAAAAAAACAATTTAAAAATTGTTGTAATAACCCTTTTAAATTAGCAAACGTGGATCTTTTATCGATTACCAACCCTTCCACTTGATGAAACATCGGGGTGTGGGTTTGATCTAAATCGCGGCGATACACGCGCCCCAAAGCAATTAAACGAATCGGAACACCTTGCTTTTCCATTTCTCGAATCTGAACAGGAGAGGTATGCGTTCGCAATAATTTGTCTCCTGAAAAATAAAAGGTATCCACCATTGTTCGTGCCGGGTGGTCGGTCGGAATATTGAGCGCTTCAAAATTATAATATTCATTTTCAATTTCAGGACCTTCGGCAATTTGAAAACCTAACATTGAAAATAACTGAGAAACGCGCTCGACAACACGCGAGATTGGATGAATGGCACCCAAGTGGTCGTATCGACCGCGTAAGGTGATGTCAACTTTTTCTTTATTTAACTTTTCTTGGAGGGATTTTTCACGAAGTTGAGTGGATTTTGCATTCAACAATTGATGGATTTCACACTTAATTTCGTTAACGACTTTTCCTAATAAAGGACGTTGATCAGCCGGCATTTGCCCGACGGATTTAAGTAACTTAGTTAATTTACCTTTCTTTCCTAAATAATCAACACGAATCTCTTCGAGCACAATTTCGCTTTGAGCATCGGCAACGGATTTTTTTACAGATTGTAAAAGTGCGTTTAATTGGTTCTGCATGCTTTTCTATTGTATTTATCCATCATCCACAACTTGACCGCGGACGACGGTCTGGCGGTGGTGACTGGTTTAAACGTTAAGCGCCTAAAGCCTGCTTAGCTTTTTCTGCTAATTTTCCAAAAACGGCTTTATCATACACCGCTAATTCCGCTAAATTTTTACGATCGATGGCAACAGATGCTTTCGTTAAACCACTGATCAAACGGCTGTATGAAAGCCCATGCTCGCGAGCGGCTGCGTTAATACGGACAATCCATAAAACGCGAAATTGGCGCTTACGCTGCTTACGATCCCGGTAGGCATATTGGGCAGCTTTGATAACCGCTTGCTTAGCCACGCGAAACACTCGGCTTCGCGCACCATAATAACCTTTTACTTTAGTCAATATTTTCTTATGCCGCGCTCTTGCGGTGACTCCTCGTTTTACTCTTGGCATTTTATTTCTCCAAAATTCATAGTGCTTTAGAAGATTGTATATACCTCCGGCACTTCCCGTCCGCTGCCCTCTCTACAAGGAGAGGAGTCCACAATCATATCATTCACATAAGTCACAACCATTTCAATTTTAGCCTTCGTCATTCTCGCTCAGGCGGGGAAGCAGGCGGCGCCAAAGGCGCGCCGCCGCTAATGTGTGCACTGCATCCCCGCCTGCGCACCTA
>NZ_VFIV01000039.1 GCF_019425495.1 Coxiella endosymbiont of Ornithodoros amblus | reverse complement strand
CTAACCCACTGATGTCTTTCATCAAGAACCCCTTATCCTTCAATAACATCAGGAATTCTACTGAATACTCAGCAGCTTTTCTGACCATTTCATCAACTTAACTGCTTTTGTTATGTATAGAGGAAATTTTAATTTACAGTATATTTATTCAATTTAAATTAACAATTAATTTGTAGAATGAAACTTCAATTTTATCTCTCATTCTGAAAAAAACTGAAAACTAACAGAGAATATCGATGGATTACAGCACTGAAAAAAGAATATTGCATGAAGCAGAGACGCTGTAATATATATTACCATTATCAAAGTAGGAACGAAGGACTTAACCCTTTTTAGTATCAATGATGAATTAAGACAATTGGAATCACTTTAGCTTGGTGCTCTGAACGAGTTTCCCGGTAACCGGATTTCGCTTTCTCATTTTAAATCTGTAATAGCCCGTTTCCAGGGAGAAATCGAAAACTACGATCTTTTAATGAGTTATTTCAATACTTATAAAACTTGAAGAGACTCAAAACGCTAAACAGCAACCTGTATAATATAATCTATTGATTGAAAAGCTTATTCCTTATTCACCGTTAATGACAGCAATTTTTTTAAATCGAGATTTGCTTTCATCTGAAGACTATGCTTTCGTGGAATTGCTAGAGGAAATAGTCAGCTTCCACACCAGACCGCGCTTTTAGAATTACAACAGGTATTTATTATTGAAGCAATTACCGTAAGTTTTATTTCGGCATACGTTTCTACTGTCTATTTTAAAACACCAAAAAATTGGTCAGAATACCTTCTTAAATATTTTCAAATGAAACACGGCTGTCGTTAGCGGCTTTGGCTTAAAAGCATTTTAAATACCTTTTTCTTAAAACCTAAATTTTCCGCAGGCGTGAGAGTCTTAATCAACTTCATTAAAGATTGTTGCAGCCGAGAGGAGATGCTCGAAGAGTTGAGCAACCTTAATATCGTTCAAAGGCTAAACGCAAAACAGAAAAAACACTTTCGGCAAACATTTAAATCAAGATTAAAATTCATTACTGGCCCTTTTATCTCTCGGTTCAGCCCCTCCACTTGGATCCATTACCTATAATAAATACGAACAAAAGATTGGTGCTTTACGGGTGATACCAAATATTCTAGAGCAGTGGTTGCTTTTCTCATTAATATTATATCGAATCTATCGAATCACAAAGGCATCAAGGTTTTTTACCCTTCTTAACTCGCTGCTTTTCCAAAAGGCTAGCACGAATGAAGAAATCATCAATAATATTAAGTCTATCGTTAAATCAAATATTAAATCAGTATTTGACACCATTCCTTAATCAAGCTATTTCTTTAAACAAATACGCTCGTCGAAATTGATAACGCGCTCAACGACAATAATGGCTTAAAATTAATATTTATGGCGATGCAGTTAGCGCTGACACTCCTTACGATATCGCCTATACATGAAAATATAAGAAACAAAATTAGTTACTTATAGCCATTAACGATAACGCTCGCCTTAGCAGGTTATTATTCGAACACTATAAGAAAGTCTCGAGGATTTGACTAATAATCTCTCCCCTGCGTTGTTCTTCACCCTTTACATTACTCTACGCCTATATTATCTCTGATCTTCTCGTAAAAATATAATAGTCTATTTATTAGAAAATCACGATCTGCGAACCTCGGTACGTTCTGTAGGGAATAGCTGGAACGAGAGGATCAGCCTCATTGGATTTCTTGTAGAAAATTTTAATCTACTTAAAATTTTATCAGTGCCTACTCTATACTATACCTAGACTATACCTAGCCATGGTGAGCCCAGCCACTTGCTTATTTTTAAAGGTTAAGTACGTAGGGGAAAAATTATCTCAGGCCTTTTACTGGTATTGGCCCACCGTCATTAATAATGTGTTAGTCAACAGTTTTTAGTGTTTTTCTGGTCGTTTGGCGTGTTTTGACAAATGCGTTTCGAATTTTCTCCATTCTGAAATTACTCTCGAAAGACACTGTAAAGTAGGAAGAATTCATGAAGAGAACCTGAACCTTATTGACAAAATCCCTCCCCCATACCTTGTCTTAAGAGTATTCATTTCTCTGATTAAAAGTTTGGGTGAAAAAGGCCCTAAAAAGAATAGGCTATTTTTACTCATTTTTTCTTAAATGGACGCATCCATGAGGCACTGGGAGAAATTGAAGTAGAGAATTCCTCCAACTCAAGTCCCAAAAATTCGATATTGGCTCCCATGAACGATGGTTTCATGAATGGTGAATGCAAGAGAGAAGACTTCGAAGCAAATAAAATCTCCGCTTCGACCCTGGCACAAGGCCTAGTGAAAACTCTCTCTAGCAATGTCCCACAGAGGCCGGTCCAAAGATTCCTTATTGCCGTTATCCCTGGAGAGTGAGAACTACGAAACTTTTTCGGCCTTCCAAAAACTAGATGATTTAAAAACGATAGTGGGCCCACCAGGACTTGAACCTGGGACCTGTCGATTATGAGTCGATCGCTCTAACCAACTGAGCTATGGGCCCATTGACGCTTTAAGTGCGTTATTTCTAACATTTACTGTTTCTGACGGCAAGGTTTATGGAGGTCATTAAAACTGATAATTAATGCTCGTTTCGATTAAATTTTGACTATCATTCCCGTCCGTCCAACCCAAATAGCGATAATTGACGTCCAAAGTAACTCGTGGACTGACTCTGCAGCTCACTCCCGCGATTCCCTGATAGGCAAATTTCATTATTATCAGGGCCTCGATTCATAAAGAACACCGTTTATTCGTTCGCCAAGGGTGTATCCAACCAACACCGACGCCAGCGAAAGGTAGCAATGGTGCATTAAATTGAATCGTAATAGCTGCCGTTGGCCATCAACGTCGTAATATGAAGCTTTGCGTGGCTATTCACTTCCAAGCTATTGCTGTAATAGCTCAATCAAGGCTCCTTCAATACGCACATTACCCATCCGATAACCCACCTTGGCATATCCGGCACGGGGCCTGCATCCCTGATGGTAAAGCCAACACCGCCGTGAACCCTAACGTAAGGGCCAGAATTAAGAAAAAGAGATATCAACGGTACTACCTACCCCCGCTCGCGTAAATTTGAGGAATGGCTAAACTGACTAAAATTAACGTGATGAGGCGTTTCATATTTTTTCTCTCTGATTACTGACGTAAAATGATACGTTATCTACTCCTCCCCTGAAAAGGGAACGATAGTAATTTTAACTGTTCTCTGTCCCCCTTGGAGGGGGTAGGGGGGTGAGGGTTTTACAAGCTTTTCTTAAACTAAATCAAGATATTTTTCTGAAAAACTACTAAAGATCTTGTATTATAAAATATACAAGGAAGTAGAATGGCTGATCAATTATTAAATAATTGTCTCACTGTGGGGTGGCGCGAATGGATCGCTTTACCCGACCTTGGTATTAATCAAATCAAGACTAAAGTCGATACCGGTGCCCGAACCTCTGTATTACATGCCTTTTCCATTGAATCATTTAAAACAAATAATATCCAACGTGTCCGTTTCAAAATACACCCCATTCAAAAGGACAAAAATACAGTGATTACCTGTGAAGCGGATATCTATGATCAGCGCTTCGTCAGAGACTCCGGGGGGCATAAAGAATTGCGTTATGTTATTAAAACAGGCATTATTTTAGGCAACAAACGCTGGTCTATTGAAATCACATTAACTAATCGCGATAGCATGGGCTTTCGAATGTTATTAGGACGCACGGCTATGCAAGATCTAATCGTTAACCCCAATCGATCGTTTATCATTCATAATGAGGATATTTCTAAGTGAAAATTGCTATTTTATCAACTAAGCAAGAATTATCTTCTACGCAGCGCTTAAAAGAAGCTGCATTGACGCGCGGCCATAAAGTCAAAATCATTAACACTCTTCGTTGTTATATGAGCTTAAGTCAAGAAAAACCCACTATCCATTACATGGGGAAAGAGTTAGCTCGTTACGACGCTGTGATCCCGCGAATTGGCGCTTCTATTACTTTTTACGGCACAGCCGTCGTTCGCCAGTTTGAAATGATGGGAACCTTTTGTCTCAACTCTTCGATGTCCATCACCCGCTCCCGGGATAAATTTCGATCGCTGCAGTTTTTATCTCGCAAAGGAATTGACTTACCTATCACAGGCTTTGCTCATTCACCGGACGATATCGAAGATTTAATTCAAATGGTAGGCGGCACGCCGTTAATTATCAAACTGATTGAAGGAACACAAGGCATCGGTGTGGTCCTGGCGGAAACTAAAAAAGCCGCAGAAAGTGTGATCCAGGCCTTTCTAGGGTTAAAAGTAAATATCCTTATTCAAGAATTTATTGGAGAAACGCAAGGTCGCGACATTCGTTGTTTTATGATTGGCAACAAAGTTGTCGCCACCATGCAGCGAGAAGCGCGACCCGGCGATTTCCGCTCCAATGTGCATCGCGGAGGTAGCACTAAATTAATTAAAATAACGCCCCAAGAACGCGAAATTTCAATTAACGCGGTGAAAGCACTCGGCTTAAATGTCGCTGGCGTGGATTTATTGCGTTCAAAACGTGGTCCTTTAGTGCTAGAAGTAAACTCTTCGCCCGGGCTTGAGGGGATTGAAAACATTACGAAGAAAGACATTGCAGGAATGATAATCGAATTTATAGAAAAAAATGCAAAACCAATTAAGGCTTATAGCTCCTACCAAGGTTAGCTATGAAAAAAGGATTTTAAAAATTTGTGCACACACTATCCAACCTGGAGAACATCTTAGTATTCGCCTTCCCACTGCCAAATTCTTTACCTATACGCCCGTCGATATTCCGGTTCACATTTTTTAATAGTAAAAAAACTGGGGCTAATATTATTTGTCTACGCTGGTATTCACGGCGATGAAATTTCGAGGGTTGAGATAGTTCGCCATCTGCTGAAGTTAAATGCCATTAAAAATTTATCAAAGGGCACTTTAATTGCAGCACCTATTGTCAATATCTACGGTTTTATCTACCAATCTCAGTATTTGCCGGATCGGCGCGACCTTAACCGTAATTTCCCTGGTTTACGGAAAGGATCTTTAGCCTCCCGATTGGCAAAATTATTTATTGACAAAATTGTCAGCCATTGTACCCATGGTATTGATTTACATTCCGCTGCTGTTCATCGTCCTAACTTACCTCAAATTCGCACAAACTTAACCCAGCCTGAAACTGAAAAGTTGGCACGGGTGTTCGGTGCCCCTGTTATTTTGGATTCTAATTTACGTGATGGTTCTTTGTGCTAAGCTGCCAATGAAATGAATATTCCGCTGTTAATTTATGAAGCTGGCGAAGCACTTTGTTTTGATGAGGCCTCATTCAGTTGGGCGTGCGCGGTATATTGCGAGTAATGTGTGAGCTTGGAATGCTTTATAGATCTCCAAAATCTAAAAAATATTGCAGCCCCTTGTGGCGTGTTTGAGCGTTTGGGTCCGAGAACCGCGAAGTGGCATCATGCGTTCAATTAAACCACTCGATAAAAAGATAGAAAAAGGCGATCTTTATTGGAATTATCGCTGATCCGTTTGGAAGCTAGGAATTTGATATTTTATCGTCGCAAACTGAAATTATTATCGGTTACACGACAATACCGTTAATCAACGAGGCCAAGCGCTGTTTCACATTGCGTGCTTTAAAAAGGCGAATCGCCCATTAATCATTTACAACAATGCTCCGCGGAAGAAATCATTTATGATTGATAAATTTAAATAAATCATTAGTATTTTTAATTATTATTTTTTTCACCATTTGTTTAGCTCAATCGCACTTCAATTCGGAAGAAGCCCATAAAACCTTGGATGAAATCAGTCAACCTCCCAAAAGTTTAGCTCCGAAGAGCTCAATAAAACCCCCCATTCTAACACAGTTACAAGATCAGGTAAAGACTTGCGTAAAAATACGACTAACGAAATTGATAAAATTGATGAGCAGGCTAAAAAATAGCAAACATTAACGTAACGAACGATGGCCACCATAATATTTAGAAAAGAAAAAATGGATTAATTAAACGTCAATCAAGCTGTCAATTATTTTTATTACGTTCCACCGATACGATTTCAGCTTTCAGCTCTATCGCACACCAGCGAACGAAGCCCGCTCTGTTTAACCGGTAGCCTCATCCGTTAGCAAAGAATTCCGTCATCTCCCTAAAATTAGCACTGAGTTTGGCAGTTACGTATTTTATAAAAATACAGATATACAATCAATTGATGTTCTCTGACTGGCTTTCTTAGCTCCGATCGTCATCATCGCTATTGCTTATTGGCATCGGATTTCAGAGATGGCTGTAATCCTTTGTAAGAGAAAGCAAACAACTCACCTTTGACAACACACGATGCAAGCTTTTATTAGCACCTTATTCCCTTATAGCGTTTGGTTATTCCCCCTCTTAACGGTAACCCTTTATTTTACTATTTTCAATAGAGTTTTTAATCCTATAACGTTTATTAATTTAATCAGTTATGTCGCGTTCTCGCTTATGTGGTTCTTCTTATGCTTATTTGTCTTTTTTACCCGCCTGTGCCTATATCGTCTTTAATATAAAGTACCACCCAACTTAAGCCGGTCATTTACCCGCCGCCTAACCACTCTCGCCACACTTTATTATAATAGCGGGTCACATTGTCTATAGTCTGCTCCGTCAACAGCCGCTATCAGCAGATATTCTTCATTTACTACGAACGATCTACATCACCCTTGTTGCTATTAATCTAATCTTTATCATTTGGTTTATTAATAAAATTCTTCAGTTCAACGTCTATCCTTTATGGTGTTACTTTTAAGTCCCCTGTTGAGCGCAACATTGTTTGCCACTATTAGTGCGCTGAATGGGTTGGCTATCAGCACTTAGGATTATTTTTCCTTATTGGTATTTTTTAACGCTATTTATTAAGTATTAAGTTGTTGCGCGGCTTATTTTTAAAATTTTGAATTCGCTGATTGACTTTTTAGTCGAAGAAACACATCCGTCCCAAAAACGTCTTCATTATTACTTTGCTTTATCTCCGCATAAAGGCTTGTACGAATTAGAGGTTTCCATTGCATGATATTAAAATTTTATTGAATTTTTTCAAGGAGTTAGAATTTAGAAACTCGGTTTTTCCACCGCTCGGATCCTTATTGCTTTGATTATTTTTACTTTTCTCGCGTTAATGACCCGCTGGTTGCACACTTACTTTTACAGTCATCCTCAAGTCTACATCGATGAAAGTGCAAAAATGGCTTTTTTCTATATTTGGTTACCTTACTTTACTGTCTCTCTCTTATTTGCTCTCGTTGTAGCGGGCGCTCTTTCGGTGGGTATTGTTTTTGAGTTGCAAAATATTGTGGCGACTTTATATCAGAGTTAATTCTTTTAACGGAACGAGCGATTAAACCTGGTGATCGCATTATCGTAGGCAATACTGAAGATTTTATTAAAAAGTTTCGTATTTGCTTTACTCAAATTACCACGATGGAACGTTCTAATGTCATCATTCCTAATTCCGATTTAACGAGAGAGCGAGTAGTTAATTATATGTTCCGGGATCAGCTATGGCACTCTAAGAGTCGGTGTGGGCGGTTGCCTATGAAATCGAATCCAGTTGGTTGAAAAATTACTTTATACGGAACCTAGAGAACACCCACAAGTTATTCAAGAAGGCCTCAATGCACCATTGGTTTTATTTAAAGTATTTGGCGATAGCAGTCTTGCCTTTAATTTACTGTGTGTCATTCCCAACGTGAATTTAAAATACATTGTACAAAGCGATCCTACTTCACTGTTGAACGTAAGTTCCGTGAAAGTAATATCACCATTCCATTCCCACAGTAAGATGTACACATCAGATAAATTTTTAACAATTTCTTAAGGCAGTCCAGATTCTTTCAGCTTTTTCTTATTCTTAGGTGGCGTGTGGTGATAAGCTGTTTCCTTTTCACCATCAAATATAGATATCTTTTAGCACTATACAAAAAATTTATTAATCGATTCTGGAGAGCAACTGATGTTTTCTGATTTGCTGCCTGAGCCGCTAAAAAGACAAATTTGTGATTATTTAAGGGCGGACAATTTTCAAGCCGCGAAGGAAATTTATGATGCTTGGTTAGCTAACAAGCGTCAGGTTGAATCATCAATCAGAAACGTCGTTTTAATTTCTCACCCTACATTCTCTATCCATTACTCTGAGATTGCTAAACGTTAAAACCTTAAAGTCCATCATTCTCAGCTGTGCGGGATAACCAAGTTTAAAATGGAAATCGCTGCGACTTAAGGGTAACGAGATGATATGACCTGACTCAAACCATCCGCGCTACAGACGAACTCTCGTTTTCGGAAAATAACAAGTTTGTAGAATTTCATTAATCAGTGACTGCATAATACTGTGTTTTTCCGTGTCATCGATAAGGCGGCCTTCTTCTTTATAGTCTGCGTAACAATCCTCGAGCACTTTGGTGGAGCCGTCCCCGAGGGGAACATAATGGCTAAAATACGGCGAGTTTCTTTTGGGCCAATGCGTTTATAGAGTTGATTACGAATATTGACATCCTCGGCTGTTGTGTTCAGCGATCATAATTCGACAGGGCCTAATGTAGCGGTTAATAGCTGCGTTTCAAACCAGCTTTAGTGGCAAATTCGACCATAATTTCATCGAAATCATCCAAGGATTGTGATAATAACGCAACTTGACTTTCCATTTACGGCCTTACTTGAGAAATGATGGGTTATTCACGCACCGCGCTTGAAATCATCCGAGCAAAAGCATGATCAGCAGTTCTCCTGTTGGCGCGATAATCTTTCCGTACAAATCCTGAATAGCGGGTAAATAACAAATAGCTGCGACAGGATCGCTTCGTGAGTAAAGCCCGCCATAAATAGCGCATCGATCCATATCCGCAACGCCGTCGTATGTTTTTTAAAACCAATAGGTGTTGCCAATAAACTTAAAAAATTAACTAAAAAGGCGATTCCTGTGGAGTCGGATAGCGATACCCGAGCTGAGTGTCAAAAGGATTAATAGCGTAATCCGTTCGCATTCGTAACCGATGGCAAGCCACCAAATATTTTTTATCGGCGGGCAACGCATCTTTATAACAATAATAAAATTAATCCACGTGGTTTGTTGATGAGAGCCGGGTTGATAAGACCACAGTTTACCGTCGGAGAACGAAATAATAATGCACCGTGCGTCCACGGCGAGACGGGACTAAATAGCGGAAGCATATAGAGAACGTTAGAAAGAGGAGCGATAGAAGCGGGAGCAACACTGGTGCCCGAAATACCGATCATTGTTGAAAGACACCTTCGTAAGCATCCCCGAAATTTCGGACACGTCACAAGAACCCCACCCTTCAATCGCTTTCGCTAACATAGCCGCTCGCGTGCGCAAAAGGCGAATATCACCTTCCGGCGCTCAAGTAGCGGCCGAAACACGCAATTTCACGACGGCATCGTCCGTATTAAGATTGATGTAATTTAATAAATTTTAAGGAGTCGTGAATTAAACGATTCTGAGTGGAAGTTACGCTCAATACCGAAGAGAGAATTTTACAAATGCTCGTTCCCGCTAGGCCATCGCTTTTAAATAAAAAAGAAATTCGGTATGGAATTCACCTTTGCAGTGTTCGAGTAAAAGCCGGACAAAGGTTTGAATATCCTTTGGAAACAAATTAATAAACACCATCGCATAGATGCGATCACCCACCCAAGCTGTTCGCAAATCTAAATTTTCAGCGTCGCGGGGTAATATTTGACGGACGAGGGCCGGCCATAAAATATCAGAAACTTCCGAAGCGCCCACTTTTGGTTCTTTTATCGTTATTTTATCCCCTGGCAATAAAGGTCGCCATTCTTGATCGGTAAACTCTGGGTCCGCACTGCGACGCATAATATAAACGGCATCGTACACTTCCAATAGTTCCGTTACCAACCCCAATCCATTAAATTCATTCACTACTGAACGAACAAAAGAGTCGTGATTTTCTCGAAGGTCAGGAATAGCGGCAACTAGATTTTTGGTTAATTTAAATGGCGGTATTTTTTTTTAATCTGTTTTCGTTTTTCTTTCGTTGATCGTTTAATTTGTTCGTTAGTAGGGGATTTTAAACGGATCCATAAAACAATATAAATTTCTTTATGCGCACAATATTTTGTTAAATAATTCATTCTCTCCTTAAACAAATCACCTAACTGCAAGCTTAGCCATTTTGCCGTTTGTTCAGCAGGCTACAAAATTTCATTAATTTCACCACGCGCTTCGTCTTTATTATAGCCAAAATAAACTTGGATGACGTGTCCTGGTTGGGACATGACGGTTTGTAACGCATGCTGTAATCCGGTTTGAATTTTATCGAATTCTTCCCGGCCAATGAGGTCGGTAACGCCTTCTAAACGTAAAACGGAAATTAACTAACGAACGTCGTGAGCGACTAACACAGTCGAGCTATCAGCTATTTGTAATTCACAATAAGTGCTTGTGCTTTGTTTTTAAAGTATTACTTAGCCAGTCGAACAAACTATCAAACAGGCCTGTAAATGATTTAATCATTTTCATACGTTACCTAGAGTACTTTGCCTGTCATCCATTTTCGTTTAATGCGCTACGGGCTCGTGAATCCATGTCCTAGCTCAGTCTTGCGTATTGTAAACAGAGCCTAATTCCTCTAATCCATCCAACGCTACCGCCTCCACTTGAGCTGAAAAACGCGCGAGATCGGGAAGGAGTCGTAGTTTTGTTTCCAATGCGTCTTTGAACAAACTCATTTTTCCGTCTTTGTATCCACTAAAATCTGTCCCAGCAAAGCCGGATGGCTTAATCACTCCCCTAACTGTTGTTCGATAATTTGGGAACGCAATTTAAAACTGCGATAAATATTACGGGTTTCTGTTGCAGAATTACTTTCGTGGCAATGGAGGTAAATAACACATGGCATAAGGCATTTAATTTCCCTTGCGTCATTTCTGGAAGGTAAATTAAAGTTCCACCTCCCGATTCGCCACTGCTAACCGCATCTAAAAAGAAACACTGACTACAAAATCCACAAACTGTCACTAAATTTTTAAGGCAATTATTTACGATAATTCCCATCGAAGTTCACAATTTCCAGGTACCGTTTGGCACAAAAGCCGCAATATTGGCGAGTGTAATTTATCTCGCTCATGGACTTTAGCTTGAAAGGTAAGAAAGGCTGTATTTGTTAGCCTTTCTTACCATAAATAACCGCCAATTGCTGTCGCTAGCGGATAACTGAATGTTACGAAAGCCATTACGCAATCACAATTTACGACGAGCCAATAATACTGTGGATCCGGCTGCCGCCCACTTTAGCAATCTCAGCAGTTTTACCAAAAAATAGCTTGTTTCACTGTTAGCAACATCGTGGGGAACAACACTAATCCCGCGCCGATTAGCAACACCCCTTGACTGATTGGCACTTGGATAGGATTCAATTTGTGCTGGTGGAATTTAAAGAAAGAAGCCATAACAAAACCACACCCGCGATTAATGAGATATCACTAAGAACAGTAGCCAATTCTGCTACTGAAGTATCCACATTCTTCGCGATACTGATTAAAGAAACAGGGTTAATGGCGGCTGCCAGCGTCGTTCCAGCAAATAATACGCTGATAACTCCGGTTAACAACAAAGCAGGCCCAGTAGTATCCGAAATAAGCGTATCGTTTTCGTCTGCATGATGACTAATCTCCAGAAATAATAAAATTTTCTACGATCCACTACACCTTTCTCATCTTAAGGAAATGTTAAGATTTGATTAAAGGGGTGTGGATTCTCTATACATAACAAAAGCAGTTAAGTTGATGAAATGGTCAGAAAAGCTGCTGAGTATTCAGTAGAATTCCTGATGTTATTGAAGGATAAGGGGTTCTTGATGAAAGACATCAGTGGGTTAGTA
>NZ_VFIV01000038.1 GCF_019425495.1 Coxiella endosymbiont of Ornithodoros amblus | reverse complement strand
TTAATATCTTTCATCACCTGCTCTTTATTTAAAATAGAAATTCTGTGTTGGCGCATTATAACGCCCCCTTTAAAGAGCGCACTTTTCATTGGGTTGTTTGTTGAAAATCTGAACTTTTAATCAAACCTGTTAATAGCAGTAACTTTTGCTGTTTTTATAAATCTGTTTTAGAGTTTTTTAAGATCCCTTATGGATGAGAGGAACAGTGAATGGATATCACGCATGATGAAATGTTGCTATAAATAATCGTTTTTGGACAACTGTTGGATTTAATGGAATTTTATTTTGCCTGTTTTTATGCATGGTTACAGCGGGCACTTCCTCTCCAACCATTTAATCATTGATGTGGAGTGCATCTACTTGGTTCTGCTCAGTACTCAGTATACGCTAGAGGTTAATGTAATTTATTCGTTTCTTATTTTATTAAGCTGTTTTGAGTGTGATTTTCTATCGCTATTTTGTGATAAAAATGCTTATCTTAGAAATTTTATTACTCGCTCCGAATGGGCGCGGTTGTTATTAACGACTATTGAAGAAGCCGTTTTAGGACGCAATAAGATGCAGGTATTAGGTTTAGCTGCCATTTAGCTATCCCTACACTTTATTGTTTATTCTTTAGTCTGAATAGTCTGAATTTGCCCTCAGCCCATCTTAGCCCGAATCAAGCCCTCTGCTTTTTATGAGGACATTCTCTTTTGTGACTTCCTTATTCCCTCCGAGGAATAGGCATTTATGAGACAGCTATCGTTTATTAGCTCATCAAATATCTTCACGTTCTACCGACGAAGGCATTGGCACTTGCTTTAATTTTTTATCCAGTGACAGCTATTTCGCAGATTATAAGATTATTTATGATAAGTGCTTTCCTTGCTTTTCAGTTTCCTCGGTCCCGTTCCCTGAGACCTCTACTAGTTCTAGCTCACTAGCTCAGCGAAAGCGGGGGTCTTGAAGACGAAGATACCCTTGATCCTATTTGCGCGATTGATTCTGCCATGCTATAATGTAGGCCTTTTATAGGCATGTGTCTGCAAATGACAGTGGACGCTGTTAAAAAAAGAGGTAACTATAATGTCATTAGTTTCTGCCGAAACTGCGAAAATTGTGAAAGAATATCAACTAGGCAAAGACGACACAGGGTCGCCTGAGGTCCAGATCGCCATTCTAACCGCTAAAATCATTAAACTCACCGAGCACATGAAAGCCCACAAGCACGACCATCATTCACGCCGAGGATTATTGCGTATGGTCAGTCAGCGGCGTAAACTCCTTAATTTTTTGAAAAGAAATGATTTCCAAAGATATCTCAGGCTTATTGGACGATTAGGATTGCGCTCATAAAAGGAAAAACATGAATAAAATTAGTAAGACCTTCCAATATGGCAAACATGAAGTTACATTTGAAACAGGAGAAATGGCTCGCCAAGCCACAGGTGCTGTTGTTGTCCGAATGGGTGATACGGTTTTATTAATATCGGTTGTTGCAAAAAAAGAAGCGGAAGAGGGACAAGATTTTTTTCCTCTTACCGTCAATTATCAGGAAAAAACCTATGCGGCCGGCAGAATTCCAGGAGGTTATTTTAAACGTGAAGGGAGACCTACTGAAAAAGAGACTTTAACTTCCCGTTTGATTGATCGAGCCTTACGTCCGCTCTTTCCTAAAGGATTCGCCAACGAAGTCCAAGTTATTGCGACCGTACTTTCGATGGATTCTAAAGTTCCCACCGATATTCCTGCTATTTTAGGTGCTTCTGCGGCGATCGGTTTGTCAGGCATTCCTTTCAACGGGCCTTTGGGGGCCGCGCGGGTGGGATATTACAATGGGGAATATCTTCTAAACTTATCCTTAGACGAACTCAAAGATTCGGCGCTTGATCTCGTGGTGGCGGGGGCTCGAGACGCTGTTTTAATGGTGGAATCTGAAGCAGAAGAATTGCCAGAGTCAGTGATGCTAGGAGCCATGTTATATGGACATCAAGCGATGCAGGCTGCCATTCAGGCGATAGCTGAATTTATTGAGGAGACGGGAGGTACGAAGTGGGAGTGGGAACCTCAAACGGTAAATGCAGCTTTAGAAAAATGGGTGGTAGAAAAATCAGAAGCTCCCCTTAAAAAGGCCTACCAAATCCAAGAAAAAATAGCGCGCCAAGCCCAGATCCAGGCTATTCGTGATCAATTGCTCGCCGATCGGGTTGTCGGACATGAAAGAGAGGAAAACGCCATTAATGAACATGAGCTGGCAGTGATTTTCCATGAATTAGAACGTCGAATTATCCGTGAGCAGATCCTAACCGGACAGCCGCGTATTGATGGGCGTGATACCAAAACTGTGCGTCCTATCACCGTTAAAGTGGGGGTGCTACCCCGTTCCCACGGATCTGCTTTATTCACGCGTGGTGAAACTCAAGCTTTAGTAGTAACGACTTTAGGTACTGAGCGCGATGCACAATCCATCGATGATTTGGATGGGGATCGACAAGAAGAATTTATTTTCCATTACAATTTCCCACCGTTTTGTGTCGGGGAGGTTAGCTTTATGAGCGGACCCAAGCGTCGCGAAATTGGTCACGGCCGATTAGCCAAGCGGGCAGTAACCCCTGTTATTCCTACGCCTGATAAATTCCCTTACGTAATTCGAGTTGTTTCTGAAATTTTGGGGTCGAATGGTTCGAGTTCAATGGCAAGCGTTTGTGGAAGTAGTTTGGCACTCATGGACGCGGGCGTGCCGACGAAAGCTGCAGTGGCGGGGATTTCCATGGGATTAATTAAAGAAAACGATAGATATGCCGTTTTATCTGACATTTTAGGGGACGAAGATCACTTAGGGGATATGGACTTTAAAGTAGCGGGAACATTAAACGGCGTAACGGCTTTACAAATGGATATCAAAATAGAAGGGATTAGCAAAGAAATTATGGAACAAGCACTGGACCAAGCCAAAGAGGGGCGTCTACATATTCTGAGCATTATGAACAAAGTGTTGGATAAACCACGTTCCCAAGTTTCAGATCTAGCACCGCAGTATGTCACGATGAAAATTAATCCTGAAAAAATTCGTGACGTGATAGGTAAAGGTGGGGTTGTAATTCGAGAAATTACTGAGGCGACCAATTGCGCTATTGATATCTCAGATGATGGAACGATCAAAATTGCCGCTCATACTACCGAAGAAGGCGAGGCGGCAAAGCGATGGATCGAAGAGTTAACGACTGAGGTTAAGTTAGGTAAAGCCTACGAAGGCACGATCGTTAAAATTACGGATTTCGGCGCTTTTGTGCAAATTCTGCCGAATATTCAAGGTTTAGTGCATATTTCACAAATTGCCAAAGAACACGTGGAAAACGTCAGAGATTACTTAGAAGAAGGACAAGTGATTCGAGTTAAAGTCATTGAAATTGACCGACAAGGCCGGGTTCGCTTGAGCATGAAACAAATCGATTAATAGTACGTATGCAGCGAAGCGAAATACGGGCTACTTGGGATCACCTAAAATTCGATTCGATAGACTGAGTAATCGGGAGCTTCAGGGTGATAATCACTGTCAAATAAAGGCAAAGTTAATAGATAAAATCAATCGGCGGTTGCTGTATTGCAATCAACCGGAAGGTTCCACACGACAGCGATGTGTAATAAAGCGCGCACATCAGGATCGTGGGGCCGTACTTCCAAGGGGTCCCAGAAGAAAATCAGAATATCGATTTCCTTGTTAACAATTTTGGTCCCCAGTTGAAGATCGCCTCCCAGTGGACCGCTTTCCATTTTAGTTACCGTAATCACTTTACTCACCTATAGACGCTGTGGGGAACGAAGAAAAAATTATTTTTTTACACGCTCTGAGGGAGGGGCCGGCGAATAAAAGTTATGGGTTGCAAGTAGCGCAGCTAGGAGGAATTCATCGCTCAGTAATTCAGCATGCTCGGCAAAAATTAGAAGAATTGGAAAATCCCATTTGCTGAAACCCAACAACCACAGCAAAATGAACTTTTTCTGCCGGTAGAAAATCCTGTTTTAACGCAATTAGACAAATTAAATCTCGATAGCCTAACGCCCAAACAATCTTTAGATATCCTTAGCAAAAATGAAACCATTACATTCCAATATTGCCATTATTATCCCTGTTTACGATGAACAAGCTAGCATTCGCAGTATTGTCGAACCTATTTTTTCTTTATTAACCAAGGAAAAGGAACAAGCCTGTGGTTTTCAGCATCTACAACAATTGAAGGTACGTGCGGCAATTTGCATGGATGCCGACACTCAACACGACCTTCACAGGACATACCCAAATTTATTGAGGCCTGAATGAGTATCCGAACCACATTATCATCGGCGCACGCACACATAATGCTGAAACGCACCTAAAATGCGCCGCCATGCCAATCAAGTCGCCGATTTTTTCATCTCGTGGGTAGCAGGCCAGCGAATCATTGATACTCAATCCGGTTATCACCTCTACTCCATCAAATTTTTACAAGATTGTCCTCCACGACTTCGCTCTCAAGGTTTTTTTGAAAGCGAGATATTAATTCGAGCTGCGCGACGCGGCTATCTACCAGTTTCAATTTCTATTTAATCGCATTACCCTCAAAATTTGAGGCCTAGCCATTACAAACCTTTTGTTGATAATGCACGGTAAAAATTACAATGATGGTAAGTTGGATGCTTTTATTCCGTGGCTTGTATTTGTCGGGATTATTTCGAACTTTATTTAAGAAGAGGAATTTTTAAAGAATTTAAGGATGAAAGCAAACTCACCCCTGCACAAAAAATTCGAAAGAAAAATAGGTTCGACAGTACTGCGAATGCTAGCTTGTTCATCGTAAACAGGGATAATAAAAGTTGTCTGAGCAAATTGTATCAGCGCAACGCCCTATACGGATCTTAGATGCGATTAAGTGGGATGAGCATTAAGGAAATCTTTTAGGGATAAATTCGCTCAATTGCCGCCGTTGAATACCGAATATTATCAATAAAATGACCTTGGATTTGACCTCGCTTAAAAATTACAAGAATTTTATAATATTCAGCATCAGATTAATCCTAAATTTACTAAATACAGTGCAATTAACACCCTAATTCAGCAACTTTGTCGCGAATATCCCGGTGTCATTCACCTTTTAAAAGCGCGAGTCACTCAAGAATTTTCCAAAATTTCTCAAAACCTTTATGGTAGCTGCGACGAAGCTTTCTATGCCCGAGAGCCACTAGTTTAAGAGATCTTTCATTGACAGTTAGCAAAGAGCTTGGTCACATTGGCGAAAAAACGCTGAAAGAAAAAGATAAAAATAAATACACGACCAGAGAAACCGTTAAAATTTTAAGCGATCGTTTAGAAAAGTATTCACGTTAAAAGGCCTTGAACAAAACGATATCTACTTTTTTAAGTAAAAGACCGCCATCGACAACCGTTATTCAAGAAGGACTGGCTATTTTAACGGAACTTTTTACCTTTTCTTCGTACCCTGCTCGAGAACGACGCATCAACAACCGCGTCGTCTCCATTAATATCACCGAAAATGGCGATAATTTTATCGATGCTTTTAATTTCTTTCATGAAAAGGGCCCCAGGCTAAGGATGAAAACTATTATGACGCTGTGCGCATTTTTTCCTGGTAGCACCCCCGATCAAGCTCCTTTTACCAAAGATTTATCTTATTCCAAAGGATTTATTTTAATTTACAATTACATTCGCCTTGGGATAGGGAGCGGTGATCTTTCTCAACTTCCTTTAATATTCACCGAAAAAACAGATTTAGTTAATATTCATTTATTTCATTTATTATAAAAGAATTAGCTGAAGAAGGATTATTGACTCCACCCCAATACATCCCGCCATAATTTAAAGATTTACTAAGTCTCAGCGCTTGGGGAAGTTATTCGCTCTTCTTAAATCAATTGAATTTGGAACAATTAGCGAGGAAGTATCGAAATATTTTGTAATGGTTTAATTTCGGGAGCTTCTAATTCTTTCCAAGCCCCACGACGTAAAGATTTTGGTAATACTATTGGACCAAATCGTACGCGTATTAATCGGCTCACTTTAACGCCTTGAGATTCCCACAACCGCCGCACGAGACGATGTCGCCCTTCAACAACGACCACATGAAACCAACGATTTTTTCGCTCTCCACCAACTTCCACAATATCTTCAAAACGTGCCTTCCCATCTTCCAATTCAATACCATGAGCTAATTTTTTGGTCATTTCGGCATCGACAGCACCCAGTACGCGCACCGCATATTCACGTTCAACTTGAGCGGAGGGGTGCATTAATTGATTGGCCAATTCGCCTTCATTGGTGAATAACAATAGACCGGAGGTGTTGATGTCTAAACGACCGATAATTACCCAGCGACCATCCTTCAAACGCGGCAAAGTTCCAAAAACCGTCGTCCGCCCTTCTGGGTCTTTACGCGTGCATATTTCCTTTTCCGGTTTGTGATACAAGAGGACGCGTACTTGTTCAGGAGTGCTAAACGAAGATAATTGCCCATCGATATAAACGAGGTCTTGTTCAGCGATACGATCACCTAATTGCGCCAACCGTTGGTTGACCTTGATACGCCCTTGCGTGATCATTTTTTCAATTTCGCGACGTGAACCATAACCGGATCGGGCTAGAACTTTTTGAATGCGTTCTTTCAAAGCCTCTCCTTAATCCTCTTCTGCAAATGGAAGAGTGGAGGGTTCAGTTCCCTCAGGAGCCTTCTTTTCAATGACTAATGCTAACTGCTCATCAAATTGAACTTCTATTTTTTCTAAATTGACAACTTCTTCCAACGGCGGTAATTCCTCTAAACTTTTTAAATTAAAATAATTTAAAAAAGTTTTTGTCGTTCCAAATAAAGCTGGTTTTCCAGGCACATCGCGATGGGCCACTACGCTGATCCATTCACGATCTAATAATTTTTTAATAATATCGCTGCTTACTGCCACTCCTCGGACTTTTTCAATTTCGCCTCGGGAAATGGGTTGCCGATAAACAATAAGCGCTAAGGTTTCCAACAAGGCGCGGGAATAACGGGCGGGTTTTTTTTTCCATAAGCGTTGTAACCACGGTGAAAAATCGGGGCGCGCTCGAAAACGATATCCGCTCGCTACTTCTTGTAAAGCCACTCCTCGGTCTCGATAATCCTCTTTGAGTTCGGATAATAAATTTTTAATTTCGGGTAAAGAAATTGGGTTCTGCTCATCAAATAATTGTTGCAAGTGCTCTGGCGTTAAAGGTTCAGCAGAGGCGAATAAGGCGGCTTCAATAACGATTTTTAGATTGACTTCACTCATTTTTCCATCCTTTAGCCCGAATGTGAATTAATGCAAACGGCTCAGCTTGCACGAGTTCAATGACGGATTGACGAATTAATTCTAAGGTAGCAATTAAAGTAACGACAACACCCATCCGTCCTTCTTCTAGTGTAAATAAGCGACTAAAAATAATGAAATTTTTTTCATCAAGCAACGATAAAATTCGCGACATCCGTTCGCGAATAGATAAAGCCTCGCGCGCAATGGAATGAGTGTTATAAAGCGAAGCTCTTTGCAATACGTCTTTCAACGCGTTTAGTAATTCTGGCAATTTTACCATGGGATGAATTTTAGCGATATTCATCGGTGGTATAGCCGCATCGGCAATAAAAGTATCACGTCCGACACGAGGCAGTTGATCTAGATCGTAAGCCGCTTTTTTATAACGTTCATATTCTTGTAAACGACGTATCAATTCTGCGCGTGGGTCTTCCTCATTTTCTTCTTCTACAACGGGTCTCGGTAATAAGAGGTGCGATTTAATTTCTGCCAACATAGCTGCCATCACCAAATATTCCACCACTAATTCAATTCTCATTTCACGCATCAAATCGACAAATTGCATATATTGCCGGGTGATTTCAGCGATGGGTATATTTAAAACATCAATGTTATGTTTTTTTATTAGATAAAGCAGAAGATCCAGCGGCCCTTCAAAAGCTTCCAAAAAAACACGCAACGCATCCGGCGGAATGTAAAGGTCTTCTGGTAGCTTACTCAAAGGCTGGCCCGATACCTTAACTTCAAACCTGGTTAATTGATTAACAACTCCTTGATTTTCCATCAGTATACTCAAAATGCTGTAAGCATAATATCTTATATTGCTGCTCTTATCCATCACCCAATGGGATTTAGGGGCTAAGAAAAGCACCATCGGTGTTTTTCTTAGCCCCTAGTCTTTTAGGTCTCCTCCTGACTCCGCCGTGAAGGTTTTGTATGCTTCAATAATACAGCAGATGCCCCGCGGAGGGCGACGGGGTTTAAGTTTTATGGACGGAAGAATACAGGTTACTTTTTTATAAATTGTCTTCAAGAGATGATAATAAACAATCGAAAATATAGCTCTAGCAGGAAGCGTAACGATCCACAACATAAAAACATTTCTTACGATGGAAAGTATTAAGCGCTCCTATGCCACGAGCAACGTTTACGTGGTTGAAATGTGTAATCCGGCAGCAGAGGCATACAAAATGCCGAAGATGATTTTGAGCTTTTGAAAATCGATATGATTTTTATTATCTGAGCCGACACTGAATGCAATGGAAAGCCCAATCGCCATAGAGTTGGAGATTTTAAGTCCAACGTGTTTTAACCTATTTAAAAAAGTGACCAAACTAACGATGAGTGTTACTAAAAGATATACCACGGCCCCATAGCGTTTGGCGTTATTCAAAGGCGTTTCGCTATCAAAAAACCATTGAACACTGCGAAATAAAAAATAAGCGAACGCCTATAATAATCGGGGTAATGATCCAACTTAATACAATAATATGAGTTGTTAAGACGGGCCATCCAAATGACGTGGCTGAAACTAGCCATGTCCCTCCCGCTAATAATGACGCCAACATGCCAAACACTAATAATTGCGGTTTATTGCAGTGCTTAGCTAAATAAATTGGCATTAATAATTTCTCTGTGGATGGTATGAGTGAGCTGTCCGCCGGAAAATAAGGAGCCTAAAACTTCAAAAATAGCGGCAATCAGAATGGCTTGACTCAACGTCACTGCTTTTGAGCCGAGCGCTGTACCCATCAGTTGGCCACATCGTTGGCACCAACCCCCATACCATAAAAAAGCTAAAAAAAGTAGCCAGAATGATATAAAGTTGGCTGTGTTCCATTATGAATAATTGAACTGAAAAGATTGACATAACAGCGGGAAGATGGGAACCAATAATAGGCTAAAGCAATTGTGAGGTGATTGAGACCGGACTTCAGAAGTTGGTATACTAACGCCATGTTACGTCAAATTGCGATTTTAGACATGTTTAGTCAGTCACCCGTTCGCCCCACTGCAACAGCACATGGAAAAAGTGCATATTTGTGTTGAATTATTATTCCCTTTTTTTTGATGCGCTTGTTTTGCGAGATTGGGAACGAGCCATTGAATTGTAGGGAGCGATCACTGAATTAGAAAATGAAGCTGATGAATTAAAGAGAAATTTCCAGCGACATTTACCTAAAAGTTTATTTTTACCTGTCCCGCGCAGCGATTTGCTTACGCTTTCAGCTCGACAGGATAAAATAGTTAACACCCCGAAAGATATTGCAGGCATTATACTGGGACGAAAAATAGAAATTCCTGTTGAAAAAACCCTATTAACGGTTAATGTTATTTTTTTATATAAAATAATAGAACAAATTGGTTATCTCGCTAACCATGCCAAACAGACTGGTAATCATTTAAAATTATTAATGGCGCACTAACATGACACTTCTTTCTTACGATGCGTTAAAAGAAATTCGACGCCTTTGCCCCAATTTTCAACCAAAATTAGCTATTGTATTAGGCTCTTGGCTGGGTGATTTAGCGGATGAAATAGAAGAGCCCAGCGTTATTTCCTATCATGAATTGCCCGGTTTTCACAAACCCAGCATTGAAGGTCACGCGGGTAATTTATACCTTGGTAAAATTAAGGGTATCCCTGTGGCTTGTTTGAGAGGACGCGCGCATTATTATGAGGGTGCTGATAATTACACTATTAAAACTATGATCCGGACCATGAAACTTCTTGGGTGTGAAACTTGGCTTGCTACCAATGCAGCCGGGTCCTTACACCAAAGGATTGAGCCAGGCAGCTTGGTATTAATAAATGATCACATTAATTTCCAATTTAATAATGTTCTTGTCGGCTCCAATGAGGATGATTTTGGCGGTCGTTTTATTGGGATGGAGGATGCTTACGATCTCGATTTGCGAGCGCAGCTTTTTAAAATCGCTAAGCAGTTACAAATTCCATTATCAGAAGGAGTTTATATAGGTGTTCTTGGTCCGGCTTTTGAAACACCGGCAGAAATTAGAGCCTTTCGTCTTTTAGGGGCTGACGTAGTGGGGATGTCTACAATTCCGGAGGTGATTGTAGCCCGCCATTGCGACATGCGTGTTGCCGTAATTTCCGTTGTCAGTAATTTTGCCGCGGACTTAACCCACGAAAAAGTGACGCATGAACAAACCTTACGTGGTGTAAAATTAGCAACTGAAAGTCTTAAAAAATTAATTTTAGCTTTTATTCAACGTTATCGCTCATGAATTCAGACTTTGCAAAAATCTTGATTCCTTTAATTGATTTAACCCAATTAAATGGAGGTGACACACCAAAAACTATCGAACAATTATGTCATCAAGCAAAAACCCTTTACGGATCTGTGGCAGCCGTTTGTATTTATCCTCAATTTGTTGAGCAAGTTCGTTTTTTGTTAGCAGGCGTTCCTATAAAAGTGGCAACCGTTGCTAATTTCCCCACAGGTAATCAAATCACCGCTGGATTGTATGGCAGTCAATTAAACAATCGGGGCTCGATGAAGGTGCTGATGAAATTGACGTTGTTATGCCTTATAAAAGCTACCTCGAGGGAATGCGAAGGAGGTCAGAGCATTCCTGGAAGCCTGTCGCGGCACGTGCGGCCCCCAGGCAATTTTGAAAGTGATTTTAGAAACCGGCGATTAATTAAACGTGATATTATTTTCGACGCTACGAACCTAGCTATTCGCGCCGGCGATGATTTTATTAAAACTTCAACGGGAAAGCTTCCTAGCGGTGCAACGATAGAAGCGGCTGAAATAATATTAGAAGCGATTCAAAATCACACCAATAAAAGGCTCGGCTTAAAAATCTCTGGTGGAATTCAAACATTAGAACAAGCCGTCCTCTATATTCAATTAGTTAAAGATAAAATGGGCGCTGCTTGGATTACTCCACAAACTTTACGCTTTGGAGCCAGCCGCTTGTTAGCTGATATTATGCAGTCCCTTTAACATGGGATTTCTCGCGCTAAATTCCTGCCTGCGCGGAAATGACAATTAACAATAAGATCTTGTTATAAATTTTCCCATTTTAGATTATTTTTGCTATTAGTCTTAATTTCAAAAAAACTCCTGTCGTCCCCCCGCCGAGCGGGGACCCAGCGTACTACGTGCGCAACGCGCTAAAAGCGCACCTAGAATCCTGACTGCGAAGATCACAAAGTTTAAAATGAAAACCGATGTGACTTGTAGCTAATGATAGGATCACTGCCACGTTACCACTCCTTCGTGCCACCCAATGCGCTTGTACGCCGTCGTCTCTAATTGCTTTAATAAATTGAACTGTTGTGCCCACTTCTAATTTTTCAAAGGTTGGGTGAACAACATTCCCTGCATTAAAAGTAAAATTCCTCTCCGTCTGGCGTTGCAATAAACCCAAAATTTTTTCTTTAAAAAGACGAATAATTTCACCATGCAATAATTCAGGATGTGTTTTAACATGGCCCAATTTACAACAAAATGCTTATACTATAATTAAGTATAGCTTATTGAGCGTCCTTTTAATTGATTGATTATTATTGAATAATAAATAAATCAAAAACTATCTCTATACATAACAAAAGCAGTTAAGTTGATGAAATGGTCAGAAAAGCTGCTGAGTATTCAGTAGAATTCCTGATGTTATTGAAGGATAAGGGGTTCTTGATGAAAGACATCAGTGGGTTA
>NZ_VFIV01000079.1 GCF_019425495.1 Coxiella endosymbiont of Ornithodoros amblus | reverse complement strand
AGGACGTTAAATAAAACCTGGGGTTGATGATGCTGATTCATGCGGTGGCTCTGTGAACCCGCATATACGTTCTTTTCGTCAAAACTGATTGTTGACACAACAACCCAGGGCCTATACGGGCTACTTTTATAGATAAAGACAATAGTTCGTATCGCTTCTGATCTGATTTAAAAAATTTTGGTTTCATTTTTCTTTAAGTTTTGATTGATAACATGTACCGGGATTGAATATTAATAACTTTAGCTAGGGAGGCTAAGAATGAGCCGTGGGAATTCTTCATTTTCTTTTCCTCATCAACATCCAGAAAATGGTGATCAACCTTTAAGAAAAACTCCCACTTTCGTGGAAAAACCTCGGCTATTTTAGCTTCCTTGGAAAGGTTTTTTAGTCTCCTTAACAAGCCTCTTAGAGGGAAAGCAACATTTTAACTTCGATTGTGAGCCAGCGCCCACATCACTTTTTCCCATAAGTTCACAACCATTGGTTAATTTTATTGACTTGTCCGAGGAAATCTCTTCCTCTGACGTTCAGGAAGCTATTCCCGAAAAGAAGGGAGAAGACACGCCCCTACCCCTTGAGATAACTGAAAAAATAATAGCTTATTATTGTACTAAAACGGGAGAGCCCGGATTAAGAATTCTTGGTAAAACACGAGCTAACTTTCAAGCTGTTCTCGATGCAAGGAAGATAATTGATAAACGGAACGTCTCTGTTTTAGAACGTCTAAATTGATTTCTACCAAGACAAAATTGAAAATAGGGGCTTAGTAGTTCGCTGTCATTAAGTAGTTCGCAATAGTCTTAGGCTATATCGAAGAAGAAATTTCCCGTTTGCAGCACTAGTTTTTGAACGACCAGGTCGAGCCTTGATGGCAAAAATTAGCTACTATGCATTCATCCAAATCCGAGAGATGCCTCCCCCTCATTTCGCAAGATTCGATGCAACAAGCAGTGAAGCCCTATATTTCGTCGGAAATGAAGATGAATTGTGCCAGCGCTTAGAGTTACTAAAAGCCAACTTTGCGCGTCAAGGTCCGAACGTTTCATTAAACTCATCAAGTGAATGCACACCCCTCAGAAACGAAATCACCCTCTTCCCTTTACTCACCCTCTCACAATTCTTATTCCAACTTTTTTAGTATCTCCGGGGTATCCCATTCGTTTCAAGTGCCGGGCGGTCATTAGCAAATTGGCAGCATATGAATCAATTATGGAACCAGTTAGTATCCGAAAAAAGAATTCCTTCATTTAACTTCGCCGTCCGCCGTTTGCTCGCAGGTTTTGGACTTATAGACTAGACGTTGCTAAATGGACATGGACTGAAATCAAAACTGATGTTATTCATTTGCGAAATACCAGCAGCTTTACGCAAGCGCAAATTCATGAACTATTTATGAATTATCCCAAAGCACGTACTAAGCTTAGCAAATAATATTAATGGATACTCATCCGCCAATGCTGTTTCCCCCAATTTAGGAATGTTTACCAATTAATGGAATTAATGAAATAATGCTCATCTGGGTCATCCTACTTTCCTCAACTATTTTAAGATCATACTTATACAACGCGATGGTCGCAGCCTTATATCGAATCATTCCTTGAAATACATAACTCGACTTTGAAAATCCACCTTAATCAGCTTATTCAGCCTTGCACTAATGGTTTTTAACTCAAACGGAAACATCATACTTGTGCCCCCCGGCGCTAACCCTTAAACGACTTTTCCCACCACCATAATTTTCATTGCGTTAGATCCGCCACCAACGCCCATGTAATCACCTTTGGTTAAGACCACTAAATCGCCCTCTTTCAATAAGTCCTGACTTTGCAACGTATCAACAGCTTTTACATTAATTTCGTCGCGCGTGTATTGAGTTGGATCGAATTTAATAGGGTAAACACCACGATAAAGTGTCATTTGCCCGAGCGATTTATCGAATCGACTGAGACCATAAATGGGGATAGCCGTACGGATACGCGACATCCACAAAGGGGTGATTCCCGATTCGGTTAAGGTGATGATGGCTTTGATATCAAGATGGTTAGCTACGTACATAGTTGCCATTGAAATGGCTTCATCAATCCGTTTGAAACGGCATTCAACACGATGACGAGAAATGTGTGAACGCGGCTGAGCTTCCGAAACAACGCACGTTCGCGCCATCGCGGCTACAGCTAAAACAGGATAATCACCAACAGCGGTTTCTGCTGACAACATAACGGCATCGGTATTATCGAGTACGGCATTTGCTACGTCAGACACTTCAGCCCGTGTGGGCACGGTCGCATGAATCATAGACTCCATCATTTGAGTCGCGATAATGACGGGTTTATCCATTGAACGGGCGCGATGAATAATATCTTTTTGCACTAAAGGCACTTGTGCATCGCCAATTTCGACCGCTAAATCGCCACGCGCCACCATGACGCCATCGCTCGCTTCAATAATGGCGTCGATATTTTTAACCGCTTCAGTGCGTTCAATTTTAGCAATGATACCCGCCTTTCCTTTGTAACTTTGCACCAGATGCTTGGCTTTTAAAATATCCTGCGCATCGCGGGGAAATGAAATAGCCACATAATCCACATCAAAATCAACTGCAAATTTTAAATCATTGATATCTTTTTCCGTCATCGCTTCCGCAGAGAGCCCACCGCCTAATCGATTAATGCCTTTGTGGCCTGACAATACGCCCCCTTCAACAACTCGACAAATAATTTGATCTCTCTTGACGCTTTGCACCCTTAAGGTAAGACGCCCATCATCCAACAATAAAATATCTTCGGCTTTTACGTCTTTCGGCAAATTTTTATAATCAATCCCAATGTTTTTCTCTGTACCTTCTTCGGGTGGGAGCCCGGCGTCCAAAATAAATAACTCG
Organism: Coxiella endosymbiont of Ornithodoros amblus; assembly: GCF_019425495.1. GTDB lineage: Bacteria > Pseudomonadota > Gammaproteobacteria > Coxiellales > Coxiellaceae > Coxiella. Next base: position 2,146 of record NZ_VFIV01000079.1, on the reverse strand, counting down.
CCTCTTTTTAAGTTAATTTTGCCAATTTTAAAGCTAGATATGCGAATTTTAGGCCCTTGCAAATCCGCCAAAATTCCGATTACCCGTTCTTGTTTTTTCGCCGCCTTGCGAACCATTTCAATCCGTTGTTTGTGTTTTTCATGAGTGCCGTGCGAGAAATTCAAGCGAATGATGTCAACACCCTCGTGAATAATTTCTTCAAGTATAGAAAAATCATCGGTTGCTGGCCCTAAGGTGGCAATAATTTTGGTGCGGCGCAACATGTGATTATTATTTTTGCTCATACTCTTTTGCTCGTTGCGTTAAGATCTTAATAGCAGGTAATATTTTTCCTTCTAAAAACTCTAAAAATGCACCTCCAGCTGTACTGACGTAAGACATTTGATCGGTCAGATTGAATTTATCCAAAGCAGCTAGGGTATCTCCACCCCCAACTATAGAATAAGCGCTACTTTTTGCAATGGATTGTCCCAACGCGCGTGTTCCTTGACTAAATGCTTCTATTTCAAAAACGCCGATGGGCCCGTTCCAAACGATCGTGCCCGCTTGCGCCATCAACTTGACATAGGTTGCCGAAGTATTCGGCCCTACATCGAAAATAGATTCGTCACTGGTTAGGGCATCGATATTTTTCACCGTTGCTTTCGCATTTTCTGACAATTCATCCGCCACAATAACATCGAGCGGCAAGGGGAGATAAACGTTTTTTTCGGCGACTTTCTCCCAAAATTGGTAAATCGCGCCCAACCATTCATTTTCACAGAGCGATTTTCCAATTGGATAGCCCTGCGCTTTTAAAAAAGTATTTGCAATAGCACCACCTACGATTAACTGATCGACTTTATCTAATAAATTTTCTAATAAATGAATTTTGGTTGAAACTTTTGAACCGCCTACCACAGCGACCAATGGGTTTTGAGGATTTTCTAAGGCGCGGGATAAAATTTCGATTTCAGAAATGAGTAAAGGACCGGCGCAGGCTAATTTTGCGTATTCAGAGACGCCAACCGTGGATGCTTGGGCACGATGTGCCGTTGCAAAAGCATCCATAACAAAAATATCGCACAACTCCGCCATCCGTTTAGCAAGTCCGGTATTATTTTCGTTTTCACCTTTATTGAACCGCACATTTTCACAAAGAATGACCTGACCTGGTTTAACCGCGACTCCTTCGAGCCAATCATTGATTAGCGGCACTTTTCGATTTAATTTTTCACTCAGGAATCGCGCTATCGGGGCTAAAGAAAATTCTTTTTCGAATTTCCCTTCTTTTGGTCTTCCCAAATGCGATAAAATTATTACTCGTGCTTTTTGTTCTATTGCTTTTTGAATTGTCGGCAATGCACGCAAAATCCGTTCATCATTCATAATTTTTCCATTTTTCATTGGCGCGTTCAGATCTTGACGAATCATCACGCGTTTGTTATGAAGATTGAGATTGGACATAGATAGAAACGGTAATGCCTTCATTTTATTTTCACTCATTTTCTAACTAACGTATCTTAATTTCTAAAACCATCACGGCTCCACGCAGGGGGAATGAGGATTAAAACAAATTTTGGTATAAGTTTTTCCATTCTAGGTTGTTTTTTCTATTAGTCTGAATTTTCATAATCGATTCTACTTTTTAATCTGCTTTTCACGTAAAGTAGCAGAAATCATTTCTTCATGTAACTCAAAATATACTAATTAGTGAACTTTATATTCTTTTGTAAATCAGTACACTACATTATTTTTATGCACCCAGATTCGTTTCACTAGATCAGAAGTCACTCCTGTGTAGGAAGCATAAAAAACCTTCACGGCGGAGTCAGGAGGAGACCTAAAAGACTAGGGGCTAAGAAAAACACCGATGGTGCTTTTCTTAGCCTTTTAGCCGGGACTCCCGTGACTTCGGCTGTGAAAGCCCTCGATTCTTTGTCTGTCAGTAGACGGCCCACGCACGGGAACGACGGACATCTTTTCAACCACTTGATATTCCCTCTTTACTTCGCCCCCTTAAGTTGAGCTCTAGGCAGGCGGGCAGGGGATTGTGGGTCTCCATCATGATATATAAATAGCGTTAAGAGAAATCCCCAGAATACCCTAGGGATTACGGGCACGAGCGATCGTGCGGGAATTGATTTTATACAATTGTGACTGGATC
>NZ_VFIV01000037.1 GCF_019425495.1 Coxiella endosymbiont of Ornithodoros amblus | reverse complement strand
TATAAAATTACTATTTATTAGCCGGTTTTCAAACTTGCTCACAGCAATTCAAACATAGTTGATCCAGCAGTCCACACGTGCACAGCGCACCTTCGGTGCGCTGGGACTCTCGCCTGTGCTGAAATGATAAAGCCTAAAATTCAAATTACTGTGAGTTGTGGGTTGATATAGGCTAGGCGTACCCTCACTCAGTTACTTATATATACTTAATTTATAGTATAGTAGTTCTCCTTTGCCCGTTATCCGCTCTTGGGAGGTCGAAGGAGACAAGAGAATTTGAGGTTTTGGAGAGGTGGCAGAGCGGTTGAATGCGACGGTCTTGAAAACCGTTGAGGAGGCAACTCCTCCGAGGGTTCGAATCCCTCCTTCTCCGCCAGTCAAAAATCAATATTAGATCCAGACACTCATGACTATTGACAATCCAAGCGCTTTTCTTAAGACCCTACCTACCGGATCCGGTGTTTACCAGATGCAAGACGCGCAGGGGAAAGTCATCTATGTGGGTAAAGCGCGCAATTTACAAACACGAGTCAGTAGCTACTTTCGTCGTCAACTAGATAGCAAAACGCAATCCATGATGCCTCAGGTGCAGTCGATTCAAACGACGATCACCCGCAATGAGAATGAAGCCCTTTTACTTGAAGCCAGTTTCATTAAACAGTTTCAGCCCCGTTACAATGTATTGCTACGAGATGATAAATCCTATCCTTATCTTTATTTAGCAACTCATCAAAAATTTCCCTTCTTGGATTTTTACCGCAGTGCAAAAAAAGCCCCCGGCCGTTATTTTGGCCCTTACCCCAATGCCGGACCGATGAGAGAGAATCTCGCCTTGATTCAAAAGCTATTTAAATTGCGTCAATGCAGTGAATCTTTTTTTAAAAACCGCACGCGTCCTTGTTTGCAATATCAAATCAAGCGTTGTACAGCCCCTTGCGTGGGGTACGTCAATGAGCAGGAATATCGACGCCAGGTTGAAGACGCTATCTTATTTTTTGAAGGTAAAAACGATGAAATAATTATGAAATTAACTGAGCAAATGGAAGTGGCCTCTGAGAATTTTGTTTTTGAGGAAGCCGCTCATTACCGTGATCAAATTCGCCAATTACGGCGGCTACAAAAACAGCAAATCATTACTGGCGGGAAGGGGAACATTGATATAATTGGCATCGCCGAATCAAATGGAGCCATCGGCTTTGCTATATTATTCATCCGATCCGGGCGAATGATTGGTCATAAACCTTTCTTTCCTAATACACCCTTAGGAACGACGCTCCGAACTGCCTTACTTGAATTTATCCCTCAATATTACTTGAGTCCTTTGCGCAACGGCGATATCCCCGAACGGATCGTAACGACTGAGCTATTGGAGGACCGTTTATGGATACAACGTGCTTTGTCTTCTGGTTTGAACCGAAAACTAGCAATTACCGATCAAAAACGAGCGCCGTATAAGCAATGGCAAGCAATGGCGGCACTCAATGCAGCTCAAGCTCTTTCACAACACTTAGCTCAGAAAAATACTTTTGTGCTAAAGTTAGAAGCCATACAAAAATCGTTGGCTTTACTGAATCCAATTGTGCGTATCGAATGTTTCGATATTAGCCATAGCTTAGGAGAGGCGACGGTGGCATCTTGCGTTGTTTTTGGGGAAGAGGGGCCCGTTAAAAAAGACTATCGACGATTTAATATTGACGGAGTAACAGCGGGTGATGATTACGGTGCTTTGCGACAGGCGCTGACACGGCGATACACGCGCTTAAAAGAAGGCGAAGGTATTTTGCCTGATATTCTGCTGATTGACGGGGGTATGGGCCAACTTAGGCAAGCAGCCGAAGTGCTTGAAGAATTGCAAGTGAGCGGGGTCATTTTAACGGCAATTGCAAAAGGACCCCGTCGTAAAGCTGGATTGGAGAAGTTGTTCCTTTGGGGGCGACGAGAAGAAATCCATTTGGCGGCAGATAACGTCGTGTTTCATCTAATTCAACAAATTCGTGATGAAGCCCATCGCTTTGCGATTATGGCGCATCGCAATCGTCGCGCTAAGCGTCGGGTAGAATCCACCTTGCAGGAAATTGAAGGAATTGGCCCTAAACGACGACAAAAATTATTAAAATATTTTGGCGGGTTACAAGAACTTCAGCGGGCTAGCATTGAAGAAATCGCAAGGGTTCCCGGCGTCAGCGAGACCTTAGCCAAAGCAATTTACGATGCCTGCCATCAACACAAGGGCTAATTTAAAAGAGGATTGTTAGGATTGTTAGGAGTTGCCTTATATACTTGATTGGCCCAAGGTTCGTAGTTATAATATTAAGATTAAGTTCAAGAATTTTCTGTCTTAGAGGAAATTTATTTTGCGATTACAAAGAGTCTTTTCATTCCTTTTTTGCTGTCCTTTTATTCGGCAATCGTTTTCTATGTTCGCTTCGTACGGCGATACAAAATAAAAAAACAAACACAAAATTAGAAAACAATTCCGAGGCTTTCTGAAGAAAGAGCACAAAGGTTCGGTGCTCATTTGTGCAAACCACCTCAGAGATGCTTTTGGCATTATTTGGGTTTAGGTTCGCTATGGGTATGGGGATATCTTGGGCATTTTCGTCGATTTTCCTCCAGTATTCCCAATGTAAAGTTTGCCGTGCGCTAACTTATTCAATCGCCTAATACTAATAAGTTAAGTTATGAGTAAAATCATCCCTATTAAAACAGAGTGGGAACGATCGAATGCGAAAACAGTATTAAGAAGGGTTACACATTTATTAAAACGAGAAGATTTCACTATATCTTCGCTGAAGCGACGCGGAGCGAGACAGGGCGATTGAATATGGACGATTACGTTACGGGGCTAGTCAGATTTTGCAAGCTGTCCCTCAAGCTAAAACTCTTATTAATTTATTTGTATTTGCTGGATGAGGAAGATAAAATGCAGCGGTATTTACCCCAGAAAGGTTGTCAGTTTTATATGAAATTAAAATGGTTTGCCCCCCAACCCCAAAAGAATCAGCAGGGCCGACAGGGAGTTCGTGCGGTTTCAAAGAAGATAATGGAAGAGTTATCTGAAATGGAGAAAGGGCATTTTCAGGAAATTCCTTACTAAGTTTTCCATCCTTTTAAGTAAAGCGAGGGGTTTTATTTCCTCGCTTTGTTTTGAGAAAGGAGAAAGTGGCTTAGAAACGGCCACCTCGAGCGCCGCCTCGACCACTGCGGCCGCTGCTGCCACCGTCACGTCGACGGTCACCTGTATTTTCTCGGGCTATGTTAACTCGGATTTTGCGACCTTGGAGATCAATCCCGTTGGCTTTCGACACAGCTTCTTGCGCCGCGTCCTGTGTGCCGTAGGTGATGAAAGCGAAGCCTTTGGAACGGCCTGTTTCCCGATCCATAATCAACTTAGCTTCCTCAATTTCACCATACTGGCTAAAGAAGGTTTGAAGTTCATTAGCTGTCACGTCATATGACAAGCTTCCCACATAGATTTTATTTTGACTCATCGTCATTTTCCTCAAAAAATAGAAATAGAAATGCTTCGGCAAGAATGTCAGGAACTGTCTCGAAGGGGAGGTCCGGAACGAATCTGTGCTTGGCAACTTTATTCTACGATAAAATATCTAAAAAAGATATCAGAATGCGGCGGGCGGCTGTGGGAATGGTATTGTGGTTCGCCTTTCAAGGGCCATAGAGAGAAATTTCAGGAAATCATGTAGTAAATGTAGCTAGGGCTAGTATAATCCTTCTATGCCTGAAATATACTTAGACAACAATGCAACCACCTCAGCTGCTCCAGAAGTTATAGAGTCTTTGCTAGCGTTTTTCTCAAAAAGTTATGGGAATCCTTCCAGCCTGCATCGTTTAGGCCTTCAGGCAGAGCGGGCGGTGGACAAGGCGCGACGTGGTTTGAGTGGATTATTGGTGGTCCATGAAGACGAAATTGTTTTCACATCGGGGGGCACAGAAAGTGCCAATTTGGCGGTTAAAGGAGCGGCTCAAGCGTGCAAACGTAAGGGCAATCATATTATCACTACCCCAATAGAACATGATGCGGTGTTAGGGAGTGTTAAACAGCTCGAACAGGCCGGTTTTATTGTCGATTTTGTAAAAGTGAATATGCAGGGCAAAGTGTCGCCAGAAAGTGTTGTGGAGTTAATAAAGCCCAATACTATTCTGGTTGCGGTTATGCATGTCAACAACGAATTAGGCAGTATCAACCCCATTAATGAGATTGCCGAAGCAGTGAAAGCTAAAAACAAGGATATTATTTTTTTCTCTGATGGTGCGCAGGCCTTTGGCAAGCTTGAGGTTGATCTCACTCATATAGATTTATATTCGATCAGCGGCCATAAATTCCACGCCCCCAAGGGAAGTGGTGCTCTCTATGTTAAGAAGAAAACACTATTACAACCTTTAATTTCGGGTGGAGGGCAAGAATTTAACTTGCGTTCGGGTACGCAGAATGTGCCTAATATTGTGGGCTTAGCTAAAGCGGCTCAACTTGCTTATTGTCATTTAAAAGAAACGCGCGAGTGTTGGCGGGAGTTAATGGCTGATTTTTTGGAAGGATTAAAAAATATACCAGAAGTAAAGATTAATTCACCTATGGATGCGCTAGAAAATACGCTTAACGTCTCATTTAATTCAATTCCTTCTCAAGTAATGATGAATTTGCTTGAAGAAAAGGGCATTTATGTTTCAGCAGGTTCTGCCTGTAGTGGCGCTAAAGGCGAAGCGAGTCACGTTTTGAAAGCGATTGGACTTCCGTTCAAACGGATTCAATCCGCTATTCGCTTTAGTTTTTCACGCTATAATACTCATGAAGAAATTCACTATGTGTTAGAAAATATTCAATCAATTATTTATAGGTTAAAAAATATTACGATAAATGAAAAAAGTCATCCTGATTAAGTACGGCGAAATTGCTTTAAAAGGAAAAAATCGACCTTTTTTTGAATCTTCCATCATCGAGAATATTCGTCTTGCGATCGGAGAGGGTTTCCCCTCTATTGAACAGCGTCGCGGTCGGCTTTATTTAAAATTAACCACAGATAAGGACATTCCGCACTATAGAGAAGCATTAAAGCGCGTTTTCGGCGTTGTTGGGTTTGCATTAGCTTATCGTTTGAATTTGGAAGTTAACTTTGAGGAAATAGAAGAAGTTATTATAAAACACCTTAGAAAATTAGAATCCAAGTCGTTGAGTTTTCGAGTGGATACCCGTCGAACCGCGAACTTATTTCTGATGGATTCTATGGAGATTAATAAAAAACTGGGTGCCCTGTTGCTTCAACATTTTCCCAAATGGCGAGTTAATCTTAATAATCCTCAATTAACAATTTTCATTGAGGTGCGTGATGAGGGACTATTTATTTACACGACAGAAGATTATGAAGATGGATTGGGCGGCCTGCCTGTTGGTGTTGGAGGTCGCGGTCTTTTATTATTATCAGGTGGAATCGACAGTCCCGTAGCGGGTTGGATGCTGTTGAAGCGCGGGATGATAATCGATGCTATCTATTTTCATAGTTTTCCTTACACAGGAGAGAAGGCCAAAGAAAAAGTTATCGACCTGGCCCGCGTATTAACTCGCTGGAAATTGCGCGCAATTAATTTGCATATTCCTTATTTCACTAAAGTTCAAGAGACCGTTAAAAAAATGTGTTCTGAATCTACATGGACGATTATTCATCGGCGCTTTATGATGCGAATCGCAGAAAAACTGACAAAGTCCATCTACCATACCTTAATTACCGGTGAGAATTTAGGACAAGTGGCAAGCCAAACTATTCAAAGCATCGCGGTGATTAATCAAGCGACGAATTTACCTATTTTACGACCGTTAATAAGCTTTGATAAAAATGATATCATTAAAATAGCTGAGAAAATTGGCACTTTTCGTATTTCAAAACGTCCTTATGAAGATTGCTGCACTTTGTTTTCTCCAAAAAATCCCGAAACAAAAGCCAAAGAAGAAGAAATTTTAAAAGCTGAAGAAAATTTGCCTTTAGATGAACTGATGAATGAAGCCATAGAAAAAATGGAAACTCTTCGTATTACACCCATCGAGAAGAGTTTTTAAGTATTGTATACGCTGTGAAACCAGCCTAATTTTAAAAATCATTTCCGGTGAATAATAATTAATCTCTTTCGTTAACTCAAAGGTAAAATTAATTCAATTAAACTAAATAAAATAGCCGGCGAAGCCAGCGGCAATGTTGATGAGATATTTTTATTAATAACGACCATTCAAAATAGCAGAAAATAAAAGCCGAAAGAGCCGCTTAAAACGGCGGCTGCGCTGACTGTATCTCTGAAGGGCTTTATCGCACCGCTGCTACTTGCCAAAAGGCCAAATGCTCCTCCGATCCCAATTAACAAACATGGGCCAAATAAAATTATTGATGGTTAATCCTGTGATGAAATACCAAAGGTCTATGATTGTCTCTCCGATTAACGAAATAAAAAACTCAACTACCACGGTTTTGTATATCACAATTTTTCTTAAAAAATACTTCGAAAGAAGACCGCCTATAAAATCCACCTATCCACTTTGATACATTTTTTTCTAGGTAAAGATTTAGACAGAAAAAGAAAAGACTCAAAAAGGCCCATAAAGAAATTAGTAATAAAATTAAAAAGTTGATTGCCAACCTAAATGAACATTGAGATAACTCCCAAAAAAAAGAGAAAACATCGGAGAGAAGGCAATGATGCCATTTAAATAGCTGTAAGTTTTTCCGATTTTTCGCGATGGTTAGCAGCTCCGAGCAATAGCAAAGTCGCAAACCATCATCCCAACCGCTCCCGATGGCTTGAATAATCCGATAAACGATTAATTCTGGCAAGGAATGGGCAGGGCGAACAGTATCGAACCGATGCTAAAAATAACTATTGAAAAAAGCTGACGCGTCGTCGTTCATACTGATCGGAAAGGTACCCAATGACGAGCTGAACAATCCCGCAAGTAAAAATAAAGAGACTTAAAGTAAGCTGAATTTGGCTGGTGGATGCTGAAAAAGCGTCGCCATATGCGCCACTGCTGGCACACACGCATCCATAGCTAACGTTAGCGCATAGTTATTATCGGGACTAGTATCCATTTCGGAATCAATCTTATTAATGCCTTTCTCCGCTAGCGATGATAATTTTACTTGATCGCCTTCTTTTAATAGAAACGCTACCATTTTAGTTGCTGCTGTATAAAATGCTTTAGCTCTATCTAAAAATTTATATTTCGCATCTTGGTCCTTTACTGTTAAAGAAAGGTTATACAGCGCGTGACCACAATTGTATACGCAACGATAATAATGATTGCTATTCTTTTCAGTAAGCTCTGTGGCAACTCTGTAAGAAAGATAGGAAAGACTTCTAAATTTTTTGTTTTTGTATAAAGTCGCTGAATTTTTAAATTGATCTAAGGAGAGAACTCTCTTCTGCAGATATCCTCCATCGTCATGTTTTATAATTTGCTCTGTTATAAATTTATTTAACTTTTTTAGGATTTTTGTTAAGGATGAAACCATATTATTAATTTCTATTACTTTCTTAGAATTTTCTCCCTAATTTGAAAGAGTGTGGTTGAATTTTAACTGACTAATGTCTAAATATATCGTTATTTTTTTCAAAAAATAAAATAATTAATTAGACGCTTTTCTCATTAAAGGGAGCCTACTGATAGGCCCAGAGTGCATTTTTAAATTCATTTTTAAAAAGATAATATTTACAAAGATCGGCATATTTTTCAGGATTTAGTTTTTCTCTTAAATAATAGGAGGCGCGTTCGCCGTGTTTATAACCTTGTCGGACTGCGCTATAAAGATAAGAAGAGGTAGTCGTTTCTGAACTAGCGAGAGGTTGTAGAGGTAACCACTGGGAAAATTCAGCTACTGTTTTGATGAAAAGTAAATCGAACGCGCTCCAAAAAATTCCCATATCTTCCATCATTTTCTCATCAATCCCAACGGCTGTAAGAGCTAACTGTCGGTAATAGAGAAGAAATACAAAAATACCACTTTTTATTAGCTTAAATTGTACATCCTGTGAAACAGGTCGATTTAATAAAGCAAGAGGTGAATTAGAGAGGTATTTTTTAAGGCCACTGGCTATAATTGAGGTTGAAAAAAAATGGAAAAACATTTTTCTGTAGCAAAATGTGACTATTAATTCCCGTCAGGTACTGAGTTAGATCAATTCCAAGATTTTTTATTTGATTAACGATCATTAAAAAGTAAATTGAATGTCAAAGTCGAGTGAGGGCTTCGGATTGTGGATGAAGCACTTGAAGAGTTTCTTGTTGCGTAAGACTCTCATTAAGAATTTATTGAGCAATAGCTTGTTGATGTAATGGGTTTCTAAATTATTAAGTCTTTCCCCTCAAACCTTGACTGTTGCTACTCAATTAATTCTCCTAATCTTTCATCTTGTTAGAAAGAAGTCTGTTGAAGGCCTATGGTTTTCAATAATGCCTTAAAGTTTGACAGTCTCATGAGGGATATCCTTAACGTAATTAAAATAATTAATTAGAGCTTGTCACAAGTTTATTAAAGAAATTTAAAAAATCAAAGATTATTTCCTTATTTAAGAATTAGTTAAGTAAAAATATTATCCGGCATATCAGCCGCATAATGGATGTATTTGGAGAGCACATTTTCTAATTCAGGAATTCATCTTTTGACGTATGTCCCGTTTGGATCAAATTTTTTGCTTTGTAAGATAGGGTTAAAAATTCGAAAATAAGGGGCAACGTTTCGCCCAGAGTCAATTTTTATTTTTTTCCATTTAAAGTTATCAAATTTGTTTCCAAAATTAGATTTGACCATTTGAGACAAATGCCATGATAAATAATAAGAAAATTCTCGCTAGATTAATTGCCGCAAGAAAACGCCCTGTAAATTTCTATCCTGTGTGGCTGCTTGGCTAACTGCACCCCAGACTTGTCAGATACTGATTTCGCCGAAATATAGATGGGGGAAAAGATGGGACGTGGAGGAAATATCAGGACGGTCACGGTGAGTCGGATAATTCTTAAGATTTTATTTGGTGAATTTTTTGAGAACAATCTGTGGATTTTTTTCACCGGGGTTCCATTGGTCGAATCTCTGGCTCCAATCGGGATGTTTAGGTAATAAATTCCAAGTTTCTAAGTTGTTGGATTTAATAGCTATATATTGAGAAAGCTTTTTAGGCGCAGGAAGCGTTTCTGAACTGTATAATTAAGCCTTAATATGCTTCCAGAAAGGTATAAATATTTTATAATAACCAACTGATTTATTTTTAATTTTTTCGCCTCAGTGAGTAAAGTTGAATGATAAATATCAACAGAAAGAGGAGGGGGCCGATTTTCTAAATAAGTATCTATTTCCCTATAAGGAGGTTTATATCTCTATTCCAATAGATTTTTTCCGCTTTATACTTTTTGTTAAGTTCTAATAATACTCTTTTAGTATCTCCCTTTTTTAGAATTAAGGTAACGGATCGAATGAAGAAAAGTTTCATTTGCTTGACGGAGAAGAAAAACAAACCGGTAGAAATTACCGTACTTATGATGTTGTAACTAACTTAGTCCATATTGGCGTCCATATTGGCGCAAAGTCTCAAAAGGAAGCATCCCCTATCTCACAAATCCCATTTGCTCAGTCCCGAGTATTTATCCCAGTGGATATTTTATTGTGGGCGTTGATGGCATGATTCGAATTTGGGTATGCTTTTTTTAGCAAAGCCACTTCGGATGAATGTTTAAATGCTCCACTTCAGAAGTATCTTTATCTTCATCTAAGCAGAAGGCAGGGGGAACTTATTTCCGACGATTCGGGAAAAGTGATTGTGCTGCTTTCGTTTACGGGTGGAGGTCTTACCGTTTTGCCTGGTTCTAATATAAAATAGGCGCGGGAACAATCTATGCTCACGGTAATGAATGCTCGTTCCCAATTAGCAAGGGTGGGTCCTGCCAACTCTTTTCGTCACGAATTTATTCTTATTTTGATATCGTATATCGTTCTGTGGATAGGGTATCAAATGAACGGAGGCGATGGGTTGCCGATTTCTGTCCAATTAGCGAGGTGGGCGATATTTTTTGGCTAAATAACTACTTATTACCTAGAAACAACGACTCCTCGTTTTAAAAAAGACCCTAAAGTGTTAACGCGCAATTATTTCATCTGTCTACTGAGGAGAAGGAAAAAATAAGGAGCAATTTACAGAGTCGAAATGGAATCTTTCTTTATGATTCGTACGTTTGTTAATTGTTTAAATGGAGGATAGAGCTTTTATGGGTTGGCAGGATTAATAGGCTCCTATATGTTTGGGTTTGGACCGATCCCCACGACGGTATTTTTCAGCGTAGCGTCAGTTTCTAGTGTTTATAATACCTTTATGACTTAAGATGACTCAAGATTTGAATGATTAGGATGAAACTTTTTGACAAAAGCAGGCCACAAAAGAAAGTCCAATCCAAAGCCTGGGAGGGAAAATTCTTGTGTATGGGTCCCTTTATTTTGTGCTAGGGGCGGGTATTTATTTCGTGCACGATCTCTGCCTGTTTTATATGCGGGTGAAATAAAGTTCCTTAAGATAATTACAATCCTATTATTTCCGTTGGGGGTCCAATTTTGGGCGGGTTTTCCGCGAAGCAATATTGGCGTTACATTGGTGACTTCGGTAAAAACGCCCTGGATAGTGTAGTTTTGAGCTTTAAAACATAGTTTGGCTCTGCTAAAAGGGTAGGAGGATCAGGATGAAGTCTTACTCCATTTACTTATCAAACGAGGGTAAAGGTATTGCCAATAAAAGACACTAATATGAAACCGATATTGGAATTATTGGCTTTGGCGAAACTATCGAGAAGGCTTTTATTGACATTGCTGAAGCTTTCTTTGTGATTATGCTTGAGGACTTATCGCGAGTGAAGCAAGAAGTTTCCGTCGCTATTGAATTTGAAGAAAGCGATACTGAACTCGCTTTAGTGACTTGGCTTAATTTATTGGCAGCTCAAGCGCGCTTCTATTTTAGTGTTTGGTAATTTTGAATTGACATGGGATCGGTAGATAGAGAAAGGAAGAGGAGAAGCTTGGACGGACTATCGTTGAAGCAAGAAAAAGGCCAATGGCAATCAAGCTGTGTGGTGGATGTGTAGACTATAATATCCATCGATGGATGTTGTTGAATTAAAGAAAGTTAATAACTATTGCTGGACGCTGCGAGCGGCTGCGGGTGTGTCTTCGCCTATTCAATTGTACGGGAGCGAGTCCTTAATCCGAGAAATGGACGATAAAGTCCTTGAACAAATTAGCAATGCGGGGGCTCAGTTACCTCGCCTAGTGAACGCGGCGATGACCATGCCAGACGCGCGCATTGGGTTTCGATATTTTCCTGTGGCATCCATTGTTTATGTACCAATCTGGCTTGGGATGAGCTTAAAGGGTTTCGTGAGGCAGTGTGGCTGAAGAAGTCTACCATCGGACCCGCTGGCGTCGCGGCGTGGGAGGGCTTATAAAGCTGACGTCTTCTCAGTTAGACGTAGGTATTGGTGGGTGGGTGCTGGTTGGTCCATTAAGCGGGGTTTTGGAACTCACGAGGATTTATCCTTTGTTAAAGAAAATGGCCAAATGAAGGGGATCATGCCTGACAATGTTTCTGAACTTGCTAAAAACACCAACCCAATGAAATGGGTACTTTTGGGTTCGGGGAATCATTAGAAGCCACCGTTTAGGTGTTATGCTCCCGGATCGTGAGTTGGCCTGCGCTCTGATAATTCGTCTGAAGGCCAACGATACCTTGGCACAATGAATGCCGGCATCAACTGTGCCTTTGGGAATAATCGCCAACTCTTAACGCACTTAATCCGTGAAGCCTTTGGGAAAATAATTCCGAGTGTTTTTATCGAAACCTTGTATGATGTTTCTCATAACACTTGTAAGTAAGAAGAACGCCTCATTAATGGCCAAAAACGTGGGCTTTATATTCACCGTAAAGGTGTTATTCGCACTTTTTGGCCAGAAGATCCAAAATGCCCCGCGCCTTATCGAAGGTTGGCCAGCCAGTGTTATCGGTGGGGGCATAGGGGTAGGCTCCTATCTACTGGTGGGGAATCCCGAAACGAAAAATCACGCTTTCGATCAGCCAGCCACGGCACCGATCGATCAATGAGTCGTTGTCAAGTATCTAAAAAATTAGGCGGGCGACAACTAGTGGATGATTTAGCGAGTGAGGGAATTATAATTCGCAGCCGCACAATGCGTGGGGTTGCCGAAGAGACAGTGGACGCTTAGTAAAAACGTTGATGAAGTTGCAGGATCAACTGAAAAAGCAGGGATTGCGCGCCGTGTTGTATTTTTAAAGCCAAAGATTTGTCTGAAGCGTTAGTGGAATTTTGAAATATCAGGAGTAAAAAGAGCTTAGTTTAGCAAAAGTCTCTTTGATACCGAATTTTCCGATAAATAAGGCTAATAAAAATAGCAAGGGAATCATCGTAAGCGCAACTTGATAAGCATAGGTACTATAGATAGGAGCATTTTCCAACATTCGA
>NZ_VFIV01000078.1 GCF_019425495.1 Coxiella endosymbiont of Ornithodoros amblus | reverse complement strand
TGTGAACCCGCATATACGTTCTTTTCGTCAAAACTGATTGTTGACACAACAACCCAGGGCCTATACGTATGGAGCAAAGCAGAATACGGGAAAATAATGATCTCGTCTATCGCCCCCGTATTTCGCTCAGGATAATGCCGCTTATTTGATCCGTTGAAAATGATCGGGTGCTGATGACGGTTAGCTGCTTTTGGGGAAATTGTTGTTTAAACCAGGAAAATTCTAATGCAGAATTGTTTTCATATTTCACTTTTAAAATGCTCAGGTGAGTAGGTTAAATCGATTTCGTGTGATTTGTTTTGCCAAAAGATCAGCGGTTTCAGCATCTGTTTGTTGCTAATAGCCATTCGGCGAAATAACTCCTGGGCTACGGGCCCACTCTATCCAAATGCTTTTTTTGAAAAGAAAGCATGAAAATCATTGATACTTCCCAGACGTCTGGGAAAGTACCTGAGAGCAGCCAGTAAATTAGTGATCGGAAATTTAGACGGTTTTCGTAATATCGGTATTTTCTTATCTGCATCCCAAGGATAACAAGGAATAACAACACCTAAATCCTGAAGGATAGTGATGTACCCATTGACCACGGTATTGTTTGCCAAATCCGCTTCGCGCGCTAATTTGGCTTTTCCTACCGACGCTCCATTGAACTTAAATAAAATCTGAAGGATATTTGTATAAAGATACCCGGATCAGAGCGCGTATGATTTCACCGTCAATCTAATCGCGCGTGAGCTCAATGACGTATTCGGGAAGAAAATGCTGCTCCGCTAACTCTGTGCATGCAATAGGCGATCACTAGATAACAAATAAGCGGCTAATGTATTTATCTCCAATGTTGAATGACATACGAGATGCAATTCTTTGTATGTAATTTGAGCAAAAAAATAATTGTTTCCGTCGAGTTTTCCTTTCCTGCCAGGTAACCCTTCGAATCTCCGTCGTAGATCGCTTGCATTTGAGCCCGTTGTAACGATCAAAATATCCATGAGATATTCGCGATCAGATAATTTTTAATAGCATTTCCAAATTTGGGATTACTGTGATTTCAACGGCGGAGGCAGCTTGTTTTGAAAAGGCAGGTAGCAGTTTTTGAATCGCTTTTTCAAGCCTATTCTTTTCTAAGATATCGTCCCCATTGAGATAAAAGGCGCTTGTAGGACCAAAATCTATAATACTTTGACGCAACTCTTTTTCAAGCCAAGTGCTTTTGCCGTATTGGCGAAGGCCGCGAATGGAGATAATTCCAGGCTCGGTGGTGGGCAAAGTCTTTAAGCTGAAATCAACTTTAAAGATTAAAAGTGCTCTTTCCAGTTGATCCAGGTGAAGGAAAAGACCAGGCCAGCTGATTTCAGGGGATGCTAGGAATTCGTTATCTCGGTCAAACCCATGCCTTTCTGCTAACGTTAGTAACATTAACAATCGTTTTTTGGTTAAAAATCACCAAAACACTATAATATTGGAACAGTTAAGTGCCCTCTGTAACATTTTATTTCATAGTTGGACTATATGAGTAATGAATGAAAACTCAACTATCCGCAGACATCTATGACATCGTAGTCATTGGTGCCGGTTTTGCAGGGTTTTATACCGCCCAAGAGTTGAGTCTTGCTCGTTATAAAGTGGCCTTATTGGAGATAGGAGATGGTCTTTTAGGTAAAAGAGCTCTAGTTATAGTGAATGTTATAAACTGCACACGGGCGTACATTATGCTGGTCACCAGCAGACCGCTATTCAGTGTCTAAAGACTCTGTTAAATTCGCTCGTGAATTTTCTGAATACATCCTTTGGGTATCAAGACGATACTCTCCCGTGGCGGCATGGCCGGCATTACCTTATGTCAAATCCTCTTTGATGAAGAAACCATAAATAAAGACTTGTTCTCTTTTACAAAAAACCTATGCAGAGCTGGTGCAGCAGGACCCAGCCAAAAAAAGTGTTTGGTGATCCTGCTCATTTCATTCGTTATTTAAAAGCGAGTGAATACCCTTACGTAGCAAAAACAATTGCGCAACCGGATATACCTAATGGAAATGCGGATGCTCACGTCATTTGTAGGAATAGAAACGCCGGAATCACAAATCAACATCGTTAAGCTAAGACATTATGCTGAACGCGAGATAAATCATTTTCATCAATTAACCTTTACGATCCAGCATGAAGTAAAAAATATTCAATTCGCACCCGACAGCTTAGATTACTAGGTGGAGGCATACGATTGGTTGGAAGGTAAAACAAATATTATACGCACAAAAGGTGTCGTCAATTGTGCTTGGTAGAATATTGACTTAGATCGTGGACTTGGTTATTACGTCCCTGATGGTCGATTAGTGCAGCTTAAAGTCAGTCTTCTTGTTTGTCTTCCGGAAATCCTTTGGTTAATAAATACTTGCATTTTTTCTGGTCCGCATTGTTCGGTTACAAATTTAGGCGATCGAACAGCAGTCATAATCTATGAGCCCGCTAGCAACGTGGGCCATTACGCGGCGGGAGAAGTTCCCTCGCAAGCAGACGCGGGTTTGGCTGATATCATTGGCCAAGAGCTACGACCTCACGAAGGTAAGAGGAAAGTGTTAAGAAGAGACTATAAATGGAGGGAACCGCACGTTATGTCCCCGCCCTTAAGGGGCAACGGTTAAAGAAGTACGACTTGGCTATGTTAAAATCTTTACTTCCTCGAAAGAAACTTACACGATTTTTGATAAGGCAAGTCCTATTCATCGCAGACTTGAGGATGGCGTTGAACAAAAAGGCTTATGTTATATTTCGCATTTCGGTATGAAAATAACCTATACAAGGAATAACGCCGTTAAAGTGCGGGAAATAATGGATCGACATTTTATCTTGCGCCGATCACTTGAGCACCTGCCCTGTGCTGCAAAAATGGGATACGCTCGCAATGAAAAACGATCGACCGAATTTGGCTCCTAAATAATTGAGGAACGGAAAAATGCAGGGCGGAAAGAGTAATAACGAAGAAGCGCTTTTAGAGATTATCAATAATATTCCTCATTATATCTTTTGGAAAGATAAAAACTTAATTTTTCGCGGCTGCAATAAAATGTTCGCTGAACAATTTGGTTATAAGGATCAATCGGGAATTATCGGTAAAACGGATGAAGATTTCCCTTGGTCAAAAGAATTGAGGAAAAAGTATCGGCAAGATGATCTTTCCGTCATAGAGACTGGAAAACCAAAGTTCGATTATGAAGAATCACAAATGCAGGCCGATGGTTCGATAAAAACTGTGTTGGTGAGTAAAGTTCCTTATCGCAATAAAGAAGGCAATATTGTCGGTGTTTTAGGGATTTATACCGATATTACAAAACGAAAGCGCATGGAAGAATCGCTGGGCAAAGCAAATAAAGTTAAATCCGAATTTTTAATGAATATGGGCCATGATTTGAGAACGCCATTAACGGGGATAATTTTGATTGCTGAATATTTATGGAAAAAGCAAACTGAAGAAAAGGATAAGCAACTGGCGAAGGACCTAATACTTGCGGGAAAACAATTACTTCATTTCATTAACGAAGTGTTAGAAATAACCAACGTTGAAGAAGGGAATATCGATTATGAAAAAAAATCTTTCTCGCTCATAAAATTAATTGACCAAGTATTCGCAATGCTTCGCCCTTCTTTTCAACAAAAACAGTTAGCATTTTATAACGATTACGACCCCCGTATCCCCGAAGTACTTATCGGCTCGGAGATAATGATTTTTCGGATTTTAATGAATTTGTTAGGAAATTCGCTAAAATTTACTGAAGAAGGTCAGGTAACTACTCAAACCAAGTTAGTCAACCGGTCAGATAATCAGGTTCTTATTGAATTAATTGTGTCGGACACGGGCATCGGGATACCTAAAGAAGAACATAAGAATATATTTTCTCAATTTAAACGGCTCACTCCTTCTTATGCCAGTAAATATCGGGGATCGGGTTTAGGATTATTTCTCGTTAAAACTTATGCAGAGGCCCTCCAGGGCCGAGTGACTTTAGAAAGCGAGCCTGGTCGGGGAAGTCGATTCATCTGCACAATTCCTTTAGCGATTGCTAAACACAAGGACTTAAAGTCCCAAAAAGAAAAAAGGTACAACGCTGCTTTAACGAAGCTTGAGGAGCTTTTAGAACCTGAATTGCTACTTAGTGTCACTAAAAAATCTGATTTAAAAAAAGTGCCTATTTTGCTGGTGGAAGATATCCCGCTAGCCCAAAAGGTGATAGGAATTAAACTGGAAGAGCTAGGTTGTGCCGTTGATTTTGCCGATGATGGTGAAGCTGCGATTAAAAAAGCGAGCCAAAACCAATATTCTCTTATTTTTATGGACATTGGCCTTCCAGGTATCGATGGTTATGAAGCGGCGGCGCGGATTCGTGTCTGGGAAAAAGAACATCATAAATCCCCCACGCCAATCGTTGCGCTAACCGCATATGTCAATGAAGAGGGCGAGCAAAAATGTTACAAGGTCGGGATGAATTTGGTATTACACAAACCGATGCTAGAACGATACGGGCAACGGATTTTGAATCGGTTCGTTAACAAGGAGAGAAGAGAAACTGAACCCCCGGCTGATCCTGAAAAAAGAGATAACAATAACAAGGTCATTGATTGGACGTCGGCGACTCGTATATTTGGAAATAAAGTCGCCAGCGAAAAAATGTTTAAATTATTCTTACAAGAATTGCCTCGATTTCATGAGGAAATTAAAAAAGCTTTCGAAGCTAATGATCGCAAGGTATTAGCTTTTCACGTACACAAATTAAACGGCGCAGCGTGTTACACACCGACTCCCCAACTTCAAAAAATCTTAATGGATTTTGAATCAAAATTGCGCTCTCGTTCGCCAATCGATTTGAAATCTTACTATTATAAGCTAGAAAAAGAACTCCAAGCGATTTTAGCAATGACTAACTCGTAACCTATGTTTTTTAACTCCCTAATAATTTCTCTTTTTATGGTAATGATATATATGAGCGCAGCGAAATACGGGGGCGATAGACGAGATCATTATTTTCCCGTATTCTGCTTTGCTCCATACGTATAGGCCCTGGGTTGTTGTGTCAACAATCAGTTTTGACGAAAAGAACGTATATG
>NZ_VFIV01000077.1 GCF_019425495.1 Coxiella endosymbiont of Ornithodoros amblus | reverse complement strand
CGATTTAAAAATTGGTGTAGAAAATGGAAATTAAATGTTACTGAGAAAAAAAATCCAAGATGGCATAGCTTATATGACGCGATCTGCTCCTAACCGGATCCTGCGAACAAGCCGCGGGACGAGGGGCAGGGTTAATTGACGACCTGCCCTAGTCTCGGTGGAAGGGATGCGTTACCATAATGGCAGCAAAATAATCTCGGTTAAGAGTCACTTATTCATGGCTATCGTTCAAAATGGTTCTGCTTCTATTGAAGTCTCTCCCGATCAACAGGAGCTCTTTTGTCTGGGGGATTGGACTGTCAGTCATCTTTCCCCATTAGAAGATCAATTACCCCTCTATGCCGACCAACTCTCAGAAAAAGTAATCATTCATGCAGATAATATTACCAAAATGGACAGTGCAGGTGCTTTGTTATTTTATACTTTGATTAATCATCTCAAATCATTGGGTAAAGCAATAGAAATTATAGGATTAAGTCAAAATATTCAATCTCTCCTTAAGCTTATTGCCAATGAGTCAAAATTTCTTTGCCAACCATTGCCGTCTCCGAAAATGCCGGGAGCCGTTTATTTATTGGGAGAATGGGCGATGACTAAATGGAGGCTGCTTATTGATTTTCTTACTTTTGTGGGAGAAGTAGCAATGACAGCCAGCCAAGGTATTCTTAAGCCGCAGCGCATACAGTGGAGGGCGATTTTACGAGCGATAGAAGAAACAGGATATCAGGCTTTACCTATCGTGGCTTTGTTAAGTTTTTTGGTCGGTGTGGTGTTAACTTATCAAATAGCTTTGCAGTTAGATAGCTATAATGCCGATATTTTCGTGGTTGATATTGCGGGCACAGCTATTTTACGCGAATTTAGCCCTTTAATTACCGCAATTATTGCGGCAGGGCGAACGAGCGCCGCATTTACCGCTCAAATTGGCACCATGAAAGTAAATGAAGAAATTGACGCTTTAAATACCATGGGGGTTGTCCCCATTGAATATTTGGTATTGCCGAAACTTATTGCTTTAATGATTTCGTTAACGTTATTAACGGTGTGGGCCGATATTTTTGGGACGTTTGGGAGCATGATAATGGCTAAGTCCCAATTAGGTATTGGGTATTTAGGCTTTTTAGATCGATTTCACCATGCCATTACTGTGCGACATTATATAGCAGGATTGATTAAAGGACCGGTTTTTGGATTAATCATTGCGGCAGTAGGTTGTTTTCATGGCTTTCAAGTTGGTGCTAGCGCAGATAGTGTAGGTCAAAAAACGACGCAAAGTGCCGTGCAATCTATTTTTCTTATTATCATTGCAGATGCTATTTTTTCAGTGGTATTCAGTTTACGAGGTATTTGATGATCGCCATTGAACCTAGCGAGCCTCTCATTGAAATTCACGATTTATGTAATGAATTCGGTGAGCATGGGGTTCATGATAATTTAAACTTAACCATCAATCGAGGTGAAATCGTTGCTATTATTGGTCCAAGCGGCTGCGGTAAAACCACCTTATTGCGCAGTATTTTGATGTTGCGAAAACCTACGGCCGGTACGATTAATATTTTTGGAATTAATGTCTTGGAATGTAGTAGAGCAGAAGCCTTGTCGGTGCAACGCCGCTGGGGCGTAATGTTTCAAAGTTCAGCATTATTTAGTTCGTTGCGTGTTTTAGAAAACGTGTTATTCCCTTTACATGAATATTCCCATTTGCATTCGGAAGCGCAAACAAAATTGGCACTTTTAAAAATTGCATTAGTCGGCTTAGATAGAGAAGCTGCCTATAAGTACCCAGCCGAACTCAGCGGTGGTATGAAAAAACGTGCTGCTTTGGCGCGCGCTATGGCTTTAGATCCAGAATTGCTATTTCTCGATGAGCCCACCGCTGGGCTTGATGCAAAAAGTGCCAGAGAATTGAATGAGTTAATTTTGCACTTACGTAAAACACTTGAATTCACTTTCGTTATGGTGACTCACGACTTAAACACATTATGGCAGGTGTCTGATCGCGTGTTTTTTTTGGGGAAGGGAAAAGTGTTAGCTGCGTTGCCTATGAATGAGCTTGTCCATCACAAACATTCGTTAATCCAGGATTATTTTAGTAGTGGGAAAAGAACATTTCGTGATAAACTTGAACGAGGAGCTAAGGATGGACACAAAAGTTAATTATACCCTCGTTGGTTTTTTTATTATCCTGTTGGGCGCCGCTTCCATTGTTATTTTATTGTGGTTCAGTACATTTCGGCATCGTCAAACATTCGACACCTATCTCACTTATATGCACGAAGAAGTGTCGGGTATCAGCGCGCAAACGCCAGTGCGTTTTAACGGTGTTAAAGTAGGCTATGTGCAAAAAATCGAAATCAATCCCGCTGATCCTCAACAAGTGGTTTTGACTTTAAAAATTCAACATGAAACTCCGATTACCACGAGCACGATTGCCACCTTAAGATCGGAAGGTATCATGGGAACTGATTATGTGGCCTTAAAAGCGCTGACTGCAACAGCGCCCCCTTTAATTGCGAAATTGGGAGAAAAATATCCGGTCATTCCATCTGAACCCTCGTTGCTAATGAAATTAAGCACTGCTTTGCAAGAAGTCACTAAAACGATTAAAGAATTAAGCGATAATGTGGGTAGAGTTTTTGATGAAGAAAATCGCCGAGCGATCAGCGCAAGTTTAGTTAATATCCAAAAAGTCACAAAAACGCTTTTGGATAATTCCGAAAATATTGATGCAACGTTGTATTCGATGAAGCGGCTCATGAAGAACACTGCCAAAGCCAGCGAACAGTTGCCTACTATTATGCACCAATTACAAGATGCCTTAGTAAATATTAAAATAACAGCTAGACAGTTCGATCGTGCGGGGCACGGGATAGAATTGACAGTGGGTGATGCCCATACTGCCATCCAAAACATGTCTACTCAAATTTTACCGACCGTGCTGCCATTATTAACTAAATTAAATGCCACAGCCGCTTATTTACAGGAACTTAGCATTGAGTTACAACATAATCCATCGATGTTGGTCCGAGGCAAGCATCCTCCGCTACCTGGGCCGGGAGAGAGATAATTGTGAAAATTATAAAATTTATTTTAATTATTTTTTTTTCTATTAACCTTGTAGATTGTGGGCCCGTTGTTCTTCCTCCCATTTCTTATTATCAATTAGATGATTTAAAATTGGTAAGATTACCGCCGCATTCAAAAACTCATTTGACAATTTTAGTATCGATGCCAATACCTAACCCAGGTTATCAAACTTCAGCTATTATTTATATGTTAACACCCTACGAATTGAGTAGATACGCCAATAGCCGGTGGGTGGCCCCGCCTAGCGAAATGTTGATGCCTTTGTTGGTGCAAGCGTTACGACAAACCGGTTATTTTTATGCGGTTGTTTCGCCGTCCTTTTTTGGAATGACTCATTATCGTCTTGATACACGTTTACTGAAATTGCAACAAGAATTTTTCTTTCCGATCAGTCGCATTCGATTGACTATGGAAGCTTCGTTAATAAGAAGCGCTACTAATCACGTCGTTGCCAATCATCTCTTTGAAGTGCTTGTAGCAGCCCCCATGAATAATCCTTACGGATGCGTGTTAGCGGCAAACAAAGCCGCCGCTATTATGAGCTATCGCATCGCACAATTCTGTACCGCTTACACCCACTAATCATTTTTTAATCTCAAATTCACAGGTATCCAGCGTTTGTTTAGGAGATCCACAAATATAATCTTTATGTTGAGGATTATACTTCCAGGTGGTTTATTTTAGATTGGATGTTTTGAAAGGATAATGCACACCGGAGAGTAAGATAGCCCACTTATTGTTGGTCGTTTTGTAAGAACAGGCAATGCGTTTTTTGACAGGGGAGTAGACAGCGCCTCCAAAATCTTTAGGTTCTAAAGCACTATTAGACTCGGAGGGGGTATAGGACTTCCAGCCTTTGGGTTTACGAGGCCCAGTAGCCCTTGCATCTTTTTTGGATAATTTGATGAGGCCAAGATGTTCGTTGAAAGAGCGATAGCGAATCCTCTCATAATACGGCTAAACATATATTTGAATACCGTTTTATTCTTTCTTTCCTCTTCATGTGAATAAATATAACACAATTATAGACAATAGTCATTGTCTCTCCAGAATGTCGATTTGACTTGGATTACAGATAGGAAATAGGAAGGTGCCTTGTGTCAATCAGTCCAATGTTGAAGTGAGGGAAGCTTAAAAACACTAACACTTAAACAAAGGCAAACAAGAATCAATCAATTTAATTGCTTTATTATAACCCTTCCACAGATCGCTTCTCCACAAATGACACTTCCAAAATCGGGTGAAGCAAGAGACATTGCAAAGACTTCTTTTTTCTCATTCTCAATATTTTTGTGAAATACGTGAATTATATTCCCATAATTCTTATTTCTATTGTTTAATTCTGCCTTTAATTTTTTTTAAACCCTCTTTAGTTTTCCTAACAGAGCTTTGTTTTTCTCGATTATTTTTTATAACCATGAATTATGGGTTCTACTTCCTTGACTACTGTGAAAAAGTGTTGGTCTTTAGCTAAAGGTAGTGGTTTTTTGTGGCATCCAATGCAGCAATTCTTCATTCTATTATTCTGGTGGTTCGTTTTATTTCTATATCGTTATGTAATAATTCCATTACTTTTTGTAGTGAAATTAAACGCATTTTGAGAAAGGGCTAGTGTGTTATGGGGTGTTTTAAGTTCTTCTTATCGCTTTTCTATCTGATATCGCTTTTCTATCTGATCTTGTATTCTAGGATCAGGCTCGCAATGAAACCATTTTTCCAGCCAGTGGTGGTAATTCTTGGAAGAAATATCTCAATTGATCTTCGCCTCTGAGAGAGAAATTTTTTAACACAATAATAACGATAGGTAAAATATAAGAAAATTTCATAACGACAAACTAAAATTTAACACGGGTTAAATCTCCCTTCATTAATTATTTTATTATAATAATTATAATTGAAAATGTGAACACTGAGACTTTAATATGAGTTTGTTTCCTGAGCAGGTGGAATTAATGGAAAGGCTTGTTTTAATTGAAGCAATTGATTATTGGGTTGAAAATAATTTCCCTTACATTTTCTAAGCCGTAGTGGAAATAAGAATATTGAGGT
>NZ_VFIV01000099.1 GCF_019425495.1 Coxiella endosymbiont of Ornithodoros amblus | reverse complement strand
TTTGAACAGAAAAAAATCGCTAGTTGCGGTATCGCTCGTGAAACTGTGAATAAGGTGTATAAAATTACTATTTATTAGCCGGTTTTCAAACTTGCTCACAGCAATTCAAACATAGTTGATCCATGGCAATAGAGAACGCCATTATCATTGATAAGCATTCTTTTTCTGGCGGCAGTGACAACGCTAGTGACGTGGGATTTTCTGTATGGCCTGACAGTAGGTATTTTCATGACCTGTTGGTTTTTCGGCGCTGCTATTCTGGGCGATCTTTCCAATACCCTTGGCCGAAAAAATGCGCTGTTGCTTTGTTTAATTGGCTCGTTTTTGGATTATTTATTATCAGCTTTTGCTGTCGGCATTTATAGCCTGACGTTCTTGATTCTTGGTTGAGTAATCGCGGGATTTACGGCGGGAAGCCAGCCCGCTGCAGAAGCGGTCATTGTGGATGTAAGCTCGGAAGTGTACAAAGCACGTAATATTAGCTTGATACTCTTGTTAATTTCGTTTGGCTTTATCATCGGCCCCATTATTGGAGGTGTTTTATTGGATAGTCGGTTTGTGAGCTGGTTTTGGTTTTCAACGCCGCTTTATTTTGTTTCGTTGATTTCATTGATTAACGCGTTTTTATTAGGATGACTGTTTGCTGAAACATTTCAGTGAAGAAAAAAATTAATATAAAGTTGAAAAACGCTTTTGATACTTTTATGTTGGTGTTCAAACATAAAAAATTTGGAAATTATCTATTGTTTTGATTGTAATTATTTATGGGTGGAGTAATTTCTTTTCCTTTATTTCAATGTTCGCATTACACCGTTATAGGTTCACCTCTTTAAAAATCTCACTCTTATTGGTAGACATGGGTATTGACTTTAGTATTGATTGCGTTTATTTAGTCGACCGTTTTGTGAAATTTTTTAGGTTAAAATCTATTATCACCACTATTTTTTTCTTAACCACTTATTTAGCAAGCTATGGCGTCAATGTCCCTCCAATTTTAGTGGTAATTGGAATGACAATGATCGCTATTTTAATGAATACGATTAACCGTAGTGAAATTGAGTATTAGTCAGATTAAAGAAAGGGTTCTACTTTTCATATTTTTTAAAGAAAGATGGAGTATTAGAATGGGAAAAAGTTGTAACGATATACAATGGTTGGAGCGAATTGAAAATTCCCTGGAGAATGGATTAGATTAAAATAGTAAAGGTAAGAAACTAAGTAGAG
This sequence comes from Coxiella endosymbiont of Ornithodoros amblus, assembly GCF_019425495.1. GTDB lineage: Bacteria > Pseudomonadota > Gammaproteobacteria > Coxiellales > Coxiellaceae > Coxiella. The sequence continues at coordinate 51,838 of NZ_VFIV01000099.1, read as the reverse complement.
ATTTAGAAACAAACGAGTCAAGACAGCTTTCGTCATTCCCCAATTCTCAGGACAGCTTAATTAATCTATTAAATATTTAACATCATTAAGTTGATTGAAAATAATAGTGCCTTCTATCATGTACAACCACTTTTTTTCATTAGAACTTGTTTTTAATTTTTCAAATAGATGTATTTCTAATTAATATTTGTTAACACCAACAGCAGTCAACTTGAAAATTAGAAATCTGAGAGAGATTTTATTTATCTCCTTGATATTTTCAAATAAAATGAAAAATAGAAGTAAAAAGTTCGTCTGATTGACCTGGTATTAAAGATACTATATTTTTCTAAATTTTTTATGAAAACCATTATCTTCCTCAGTAATTTTTTGAGCAGCAATCTTTTCTATTAGAAGTTGAAAAAATTCATCATTTCCGATTTTATTTCGGATAAAATTTTCGGCCTTAGCGTATTTCTTGTGTGTCCATACTAATTGAAAAAATAGACACTAATTGCGTGGTAATTAAATTCAAATTATAAATTATTTCGATCACTTTGTATCCATAATCAAATAGGATTCCAGAGAATTCGATGTTATGCTTGGCGAGGTTTATGATTATTCGAAGTATTTTATGCACTGTAGAAGAGGTTGCTTGTTGATGATCAATAGCTGTTTTAAAAATCATATCAATTCCTTTTCGGTTTTGGATCGGGTTATTTATAGGAACTGATTATAGTCATGAACCTCGATATAATATTATTTCTCCATGTAGAGAAGCATTAATAAATAAACATGGGGGTGGGTATAGTTATTCGTTTAAAACGGAATAGTGGTATATCAAAATTCGTTAAGTGTAATCGCTATTTCCAGTCGACTATTGTAAAGTTTGGATTCGATTACCTTTAATTTTCTTGAGTGATTTTTCCATCAAGTATAGGTATTTCATTTAACTCTGAATATTGAAATTTATAAAAACTTTTGTTAACTAAATTTAAACATTCTTGAAAAAAATTTAGACTTTCATGTATGTATAATTAATACCTAGGCTCCTCATTAACCATTATCAGTATTTATTCGTTTTATTTTCTTAGCGTATCGAATAAGGTGATATAGAAAAAAATATCAAAACTCCTACCCTGCTGGTGTATTGATTCGAATAAATTTATCGCATTATTTACCTGATTGGCGATACTGTATTAAAGTTATTTTTCTAAATAAAAACAACACCGCATTTATGATTTCTTTAAAATCATGATTATTTTTATCAAGAAAAGATTTTATTTCAACTTTTTTAGGAGGCTTTGCGTGTTTTTCTCAGCTAAATTTTAAAATCAAGAGTTAATCCACTCGATAATAATATTTTTATGTTGTTCCTTTTTGAAAGTGTAAGTTTTAAAAAAAGTCGGTTAACACCTTTTTTGAAAAATTAAAATTATTTTTAGCATTAGAAGTGGGAATCATCGCGGTAAATATTTGAGTTTTTGCTTTCTTGGCTCGACATGCTTTCCTATACACTTCTTTACTTAATTCATTATCATGCCTAGCAAATTCTTTGATGATTTCGTTGATATCCAAAATATCCAGGGTTATATCTGTATTTTCAAGTAATTTTAAGAGTTCGTCACAACTTTTATTTTTGAATGATTGAATCGTCCTCTACTATTAAAAACACAGTGACGGATACCAATGTGCATTCCTTTAATAGTCGTGATAACTTCAATTTGTTCATTTCAATCGTTATTATAAGAATACTGACATCTTAAATAAATACAATTAAATGTGAACGGGTGTGCTAATGTAAAAGTATGTATTTATTGATTAAAATAAATTATTTTTCTTTTTTGATAATGTTTTTAGGCCTTATTTAAAGTTCTGATAATCTAATTTAAGGAATAAGTTTCAACTCAAATTTCCTCACAACTTAAAATCCCTCTTCCAACCATCTCCCCACTGAAGGAGGAGAGGATCTTCACTTTCTCATCGATCACGTGGTTATTCGAATCCGTATTTTTTTTGTGTTACGCTTTGAGAAAATAGAAGGAGTTATCCATGAATATTGAGATAATCTGGCAAGGCCAAAATGCTTTAGGTGAAGGGCCGATGCGGCATCCGTATGAGAAAATGTTTTATATTGGATTGATATTGCAAAGCCGTCGTTACATCGATTAAATCCGGTGACGGGTGATTATCAGCAATGGAAAATGCCAGACTTTATCGGCGCCGTAGTACCGCGTGAATCGGGAGGCGTGATAATTACCATGGGGAACGCTGTTTTTTTCTGTTCAGATTCCTTCGGGAAAGATGACGCAATTGGTGGCCATTGAACCCTGGAGCAATTCATTGCGCATGAATGATGGTAAATGCGATTGGCATGGTCGATTTTGGGTTGGTGTTGCGAATATCGATACTGAAAATCCAAAAGGCAGTTTATACCGTTTAGACCCCGATGGGGCACTCATAAAAATTGAAGAAGGCATTACCATTTCAAATGGTTTAGGCTGGAGTCCCAACAATAAAATTTTTTATTACACGGATGGGTTAAAATACTGTATTTATAAATACGATTTTAATTTGCAAAAAGGCACGGTTTCCAACCGCCAAATTTTCGTGCAATTAGAAAAAAGCTCAATTGAACCAGATGGCTTAACAGTGGATATTGAAGGTTATGTGTGGGAAGCTCAGTGGAACAGCGGAAAAATTTTCCGCTATGCACCGAATGGGAAAGAGGATAAAGTCATCGACATGCCAATCAAACGTCCTACGAGTTGTATTTTTGGTGGCCCAAAGCTGGACCGATTATACGTGACATCCTGTTCACAAGGAATTGCTGAAACCGAACTACTGCCACCCCCCGCTGGAGCGATATTTGCTATTAATGTTGGAACTAAGGGACTGCCTGAGCCAGCGTTTAGGGGTTAGGTCTACTCTACCGTCACCGACTTTGCCAGATTACGCGGCTGATCAATATCTGTCCCTTTTAACACTGCGACGTGATAGGCTAATAATTGCAGCGGAATCGTGTATGCAATAGGCGCAGCAAAATCCGGAGTGGGCGGTATTTTTATCAGCGTGGTACCATTTTTTTGTTGCCAATTAATGCGATGATCAACGAAAGCATATAATTCACCGCCGCGCGCATGGACTTCTTGGATATTAGACGCTAATTTCTCAATGAAATGGTCGTTTGGTGCGACGACAATAACAGGCATGCCTTTATCCACCAAGGCTAATGGTCCGTGTTTTAATTCACCAGCAGGATAAGCTTCGGCGTGCATATAAGAAATTTCTTTGAGTTTTAACGCGCCCTCCAGTGCGATCGGAAACATCGGACCCCGTCCTAAAAATAGTGCGTGCTCTTTATCATTAAATCGTTTGGACAATTGCTTAATTTGACGGTCGAGCTCCAGCATTTTTTGTAACAGCGCAGGAAGTTGTTTTAATTGTGGTAAAATAGAAGTAGATTTGCGAATTAATTTTTGATTATTTTGGTGGAATAAAAAAGTTAATAATAATAGAGCAACTAATTGTGTCGTAAATGTTTTAGTGGCGGCGACACCAATTTCAGCGCCAGCCCGAGTTAAAAAAATCAGATCTGCCTCACGCGCTAATGAGCTTTGTGGCACATTGCAAATGCCAAGCGTAGCTGCATATCCAGCTTTTTTGGCTTGTCGTAGGGCGGCTAATGTATCAGCCGTTTCTCCAGATTGTGAGAGTGCAACGAACAAGGTATTTGGCTCAACGATTCCTTGGCGATAGCGATTTTCGCTCGCTACTTCTGCTTGACAAGGAATTCCTGCTAAAGCTTCCAACCAATAACGACCTACTAAAGCAGCGTGATAGCTGGTTCCGCACGCAACGAGTTGGACGCGTTGAATTTTTTTAAAAATCGATGCGGCTTGTGAGCCAAACCGTTGTACTGTCAATTGCGCTTTAGTGAAATGATTATTAATCGTATCCAGCACGGCTTGCGGTTGCTCAAAAATTTCTTTTTGCATGTAATGACGATATTTACCTTTACACGTTGCGTTGTAATCGATTTTCGTAGCGTGAGCCGTGCGTTTTACCGCTTTTTTGTTTTTATCATAAATAGCCACGCTTTTTAAACTAATTTTGACAATGTCGCCTTCTTCCAAATAAATAAACCGTTGCGTGACAGGCAACAAAGCAAGTTGATCCGAGGCAATGAAATTTTCACCAATTCCTAATCCAATAACCAAAGAACTACCGCATCGAACAGCATATAAGGTTTCTGGCTCGCGCGTGCTGATAATGCCCAGTGCGTAACCACCTTTAAGCAATTTTGTGGCTTGCTGAATGGCTGTTAACAACTCAAGGGTAGATTGTAAATGATAATGAATCAAATGAGCGATGACTTCGGTATCTGTTTCCGACTTAAACTTGTAGCCTGCTTTCGTTAATTTTCGCCGTAGAGAATCGTGATTTTCGATGATACCGTTATGGACAACGGCGATGGTTTTTTCAGAACAGTGTGGATGTGCGTTTTTTTGCGAAGGTTCACCGTGCGTTGCCCAGCGCGTGTGCGCAATACCGATTTTACCGAGTAACGGTTTTTTTTTGACAGAATCAACCAATGCAGCCACTTTGCCCTTAACCCGAACGCATTGAATTTGATGGGTTTTCGGGTACAGCAACGCCATCCCGGCTGAATCATAGCCGCGATATTCCAAACGATTTAAACCTTCTAACAAAATATCCGCTACAGGGCGTTCTGCAACGGCTCCTACGATGCCGCACATACCTATTTTCCTTACAGTAAAGAAGTGGCGTTTATCTTGGTTGATATCGGCAGAAGAGTCAACGAGCCAGCTTTGACCATTCCGACATTTGAGTCATAATGGTTTAATGAAACGCTATTTAATTGAAAATATTGAAAAAAATTACCTCATAAAATCGTTTTACTTAGCAGGCCACACCAAAGTGGTAGAATAGCTTGGCAAAGCAACTTTGGAACAACTACGATTATTATATCTATAATTTAGCTGAAGACAGACACGCACTCTCCCCAAAAAACGTTGGAACCACGCAAAGCCCTCTCATCATTTTTAGTCGATGAGGAACCAACCTGTCATTTAAAATATTTTTTGAAATTGGTTCCTACCAGCAAAAAATTCAAAGCGAATACATATTAGCAGGTTGGGATGCCCGAATGAATTCAATCTATTGGGGAGGCTATCAAGTGGATAGATACGGCATTATGCAGCCAATTATTTTGGACCAAGTGAGTAACCCTACTGACATTGATTGGCCTGATAAAGATTGGTTAATAGCAGGAAATGCCTGGAGCATTTATCAATCCTTTCTTAAAAAATCCACGTCAAAAATGGATGCAGATATTTATCCTGACGCTGCCTCTTTGGCCCTCATTGCTAATCAAAAATATTTAAAAGGCAAAGTTGTAGCCCCCGAAAAAAGCGAACCTACCTACATTCGCGACCAGGTAGTCCAAGCTTCTTTCACAAATAAAAATTAATATCTCTGGTCATTTCCACTTCCGCGGGATGGCGTGCTTTAATTTAAGTTAATTTTAAAAATATTGAATAAATAACATTAATTCAATTTCTTACTAGAAAATATTCTATCAAATTATTAAGGTAAATTTAATTTTTTATAATGTAGGGATTATATACTAAATTGAATAACTAAATCTTAATTTTTCAAAAACATGAGGAAAATAAAGTGCCTGAGAAAACAGACATCTTAATACTATACTTGAAACTTTGTTTATATAGATGATAATTATCAACTTTAGGAAGAGTTAGGCTCATTAATTAAAAAAAGCAGATGAGCAGATGATGAAATAAATAAATTTAAAAAATTAAAAGAACTGTCCTCAGCAGAAATTTTAAACCCAGATTATGAAAAAGAAATTCTTAAGTTTGTAGAAAAAATAAACACAAAAGAGCCGACGTTGGAGTCAGTTAAATTAGCGATTCAGGAGTTTTTTATTTAATAATAATATCCTCTCTTATTTCGAAATTCTATTTTTATCAACTTAGATCATTCAAAGTCAATTAGAAAATTTTGAAGTGCTTATTAAGCTGAAAAACCGGCTTCTGATAAATAATTTAGTAAAACTTTTGGAAGTGTCGGTCGTAAAGAATTCGGAACTTTAAACCATAGCATCAGTATTTCTAAATCAGTATCTGCCTGCTACCTCTTCAGCTACTTTTTCTACAATTACGATGATTTATTTGAAGTTAAAGGGAATAAAAGTTGAAGAAATTAGAAGGTCGATTAAAGAGAATGAAATTGATTATATTGACAGTGCTTTCAAGGAGCATCAAGAAAAAATTTCAAGTGGATTAGAAAATAAGTTAATCCCGCAATGGAAATACGAGAAATCGAAGACACAGACTGTTTAGATGGATCTTCTGATGAATTTTTCGATGCGAGCGACAAAGAAACACTTAATGCCAGTGAGTCCGTGAAAACAGTCTCTTTTCTCTATTCTATTAGTTAAATGGCTGAAAATATTACTCGTGCTACCAATCAACAAATTTGTTTAATAATTGTAAAAATAATGCTGTCCCCAAGGAAGAAAATAATCAAGCTTTCTTTTTAAAGCCTACCAAGCAAAGCTTACCAATTAAAAATGAACCTTTCAGAAATTCGACTTGGATTCGTTACATTGTAAAAATTTAGATTGTATAAAAGACGTTCGAATTCTCGAATCAAATGGAAAATGCGCAATCAATCTTTTCTTTTCTGAAACAGAAATTCTGCCAATGTAAAATCAAGGGCATTGTAAAACAGAAATTCCAAGTAACCCGTATGAAGCGAAGCGAAATACGGGTTACTCACCCAGATCAGCGCCTTGCTGATGCTGTGGGGGTTCTGAAGGTACTTGTGATGGTCTAATGGAGAATCTGGAATTGACCGCCTCAATGCACTTCTCACTTGCAAGAGAGTCCATAAAGGATTATCTGAATTCACAATCTTTAAAACCACTAGAATTGCTTTATATTGTTCCGAATAAGAATGTTCAAACGATTTTAATTAAAAGTGCTAAACTTTTCTCGCCTTCTTGCGTGATCTTCCATACATAAAAATAGAGTGATAAAAGCACACGTGATCATCCCCTCTACGATTAAAATTTGGCTTTGCATTTTTATTTCACTTTGAATGTCAGCAGTAATGACTCCAGCCCTCCAGAATCATACTAAAAAAAAGTCATAAAACTACTAAAAAATTAACCTTTTTTGTCGACTTAATTATTTTAATCTCTATCATTCCTTGCAAAGGTGTTCTTGCCTCCTGCATTATTTTTGTTTTCTATTCTTTTTTGATTCTTTGGCTGTCTTTATAAAAGTCCAAAGAATATAAATCTATGATTAACTGGGGCCGCATATTGCGGCTAATAATTGTAAATTTTACTTTGTATTTTAAATAAATAAATGGAACTACTCCTTCTCCAAAGGCGTCCGTTGGTATGTATTCGAAATTTTTTATACAATCAGAGTTTTTAGGAAAATTAGCTTCAGACTAAAAACACCAGCGGTGAATTTCATAATAGGCAGGAAAATCTTTAGCGAGATCCTTCTGCTATGGCAAATTTAAGCTGTTAATAAAGTAAGGTGAATCCGCTGCGTTTCGAGGAAAAATTTCCTTATCTTCATTGACTAATCTGCAAAACGACTGAAGTAGGTCAATTCTTCCTCATCAAGTGTTTTTGTTTCATCCATTGTATCTCCCCTGCGATTAGCTGGAGTAGGAGCAGCATCGATATTTTATAGAGTAATGATTACTGGTATCTTTATTCTCTTTTTTATACTCGTTTAAAAGATTTTCTGTTAATTTGCCTCGCATAAATACGGCATTCAAAAGATAAAAATTCTGGCACCTAAAAATTTTATTGCGCATAGAATAGCTAACACAGGAGCAGATAGATTGGAAATATCGAAGAAGGGACGCTCGTTAGTTTCAAGTTGCTAACGTCCGCGTTCTCCAATTTTATTCGAATATATAGATAGGGTCACCCATTAAAATGGGAGGTTTTCTATTATATTTCTATCTTTTAAAATTGATCAGTTCAACTACTTTACAGATACCTTTTAACTTATTAATTTAAAAGTGGAAATCTGGTGCCCGGGGCCGGACTCGAACCGGCACGGGCTATCGCCCGAGGGATTTTAAGTCCCTTGCGTCTACCAATTCCGCCACCCAGGCTCAGAATGAGTGTGGCAATAAATAAATCTGGTATTTATAATACAGATTACAGGCTGAGGCCGGACTCGAACCGGCGTACGCGGCTTTGCAGGCCGCTGCATGACCACTCTGCCACCCAGCCATCAAGTTTACATATCAACATACCAGGGCACGCTGCCCATGTTAGCTTACTCTTAATCTCGACTCAACTACTATTGTTCTGGCAAACTGATGGGGTACTTGACAATACTTGGCAATATTGAAACTCTTTGATAAGAGTCGCCCGATTGAAAGGAGTTAAAGCGGTTAGAGCGATACATGAATAGTGTTTTTTTTATCATACAAAAATCTTCAAATAATCTATTTAGCTTACCGTTGTTTAATTTAGGATAGTTCTCCTTAAGCATATTTGATAATTAAATTAAATTAACTGAATTATCTAATTCTTTTTTAATGTCTCAGCCGCTATTATTTTTTGTTTTTTTTAATGTAACCCGCGTTAAAAAATTTAACTATATTAGGATGGATCTGAGTTTCTTTTTCTTTTCTCAATATTTTTAAATATGACTCAAATAAGACTAATGTAACGTAATTTATCGGTGTTTTTTAAAAAAATTTTGAAAAATGATTTAATAGCGATTGTCGATTGTTAAATATAATAATGTCCACCAACTAGATTGAAAATTATAGAAAGTTTAAATTCTGATAAGAGTCAGTAAATGAAAATTTCATTAATAAGTAAAAATATGTTTTTATTGGTCGGTAGCCAATTATTTTTATTTTTTTGAAAGCGATGAGCGTATAGTTAAAAAATATTTTTTAACTAATTAATTGTCAGAATCCTCCTTAATGGATAGTACGGACATTAATGCTAAGGTGAGACTGTCAAAATAATCAAAAAAGAAATAGTATTCTTTTGTGGCCAGATCTTGTAGATAGCTATAATAGTTAGATATAGAATTTATATTCATAGCTATCAATAATTTCGGTATTTAAATTAAGGTAGTGCTGAGTTTCCAGTCTAGTAGCTCATGTATTTGAATTAATTAATTAATTAGTATGTGAATTTTTTAATTAAGAGCTGATTTTTTTGAATTCTAAATAATAGACCGGAAACTGAGAATGAATTTCATGTAATTTTTTATTAAAATTGCATATTTGTTTTTTATAAAAGAAAAGAAATATGTTTGTTAGCCATTTTAAGTAAATTATTATCTGAAATAAAAGATCACTCTGTAGCATAAACACAATCTGGCAAATTGCGTAGTGGACGGTCTTTTTTATTAGAAAAGCTCTCTTTGATTAATTTTTGGAAAAAATCATAATAAATAAAAGACCAGTTTATATCACGGATTCAACTATTCTAATCAATCTCAAAATATTTTTGACCAATGTTATCGTTAGAAGCTGAGTCCGATGTAGAGCGTCATAGTTGAATATTTCCACTCAATATCTCTAGAATAAAAATAAATAATATTCGCACAAGTAATGAGCCGGTAATGCTAACGATTAACGCCACTATAGAAAATTGTCTACCCATTAAGAAGATATATCAAGTTCGATACTCAATAACGTGCACGCCGCTGGATCCGCATCCTAAAAAATCAGTAGCATATTTATTCAAAACTTTAATGATAGAATATTTATTTTGATTGGAAGAAAGCAAAGCTTAAAGGAATTTTTATAGGTTTTTCAAATTGATTCAAGAACAAACAGCGCTGCGCGTGGTAGAGCATAGAATTTTTATAGTATTTTTCGTTACCTTTTGTAATACTTCAATGAGATCAAAATCAATATTAAGCGGCGGCAGCCAATAGATCGTATTCCCGATTGGGCGTAGTAATACCCCTTGTTTTATAGCCTCTTGATACACTTCATATCCTAAACGGGGGCGACCTGCTTTCGGAATTAAATCAGCAGCAACAATAGCGCCAATACCCCTTACATTTTCTAATTGGCCTGTTTCTTGTGCAACTTGAGTCATCTTTTTTAACATGAACTTGCCTAATTTATGAGCTCGTGCACATATTTTTTCTTCAGAAAAAACTTTTAATGTAGCTAGTGCCACAGCGGCGGCTAATGTATTTCCAGAATAAGTATGGGAATGCAAAAAAGCTTTTCCTGTTTGATAATCGTCATAGAAAAGCTGATAGATTTCGTCTGAGGTTAGCACAGCGCTGAAAGGCAAGAAACCAGAGGTTAACCCTTTTGAAAGACAGATAAAATCGGGAATAATTCCAGCATGTTCGCACGCGAGCATTTTTCCCGTGCGGCCTATGCCTGTCATAATTTCATCGGCAATAAAATAAATGTGATTATTTTTAGCCCACTGAAACAATCGTGCTAGAAAATCCTGACTATAAATTTTCATGCCGCCGGCACCTTGGATAATCGGTTCTACCAAAATAGCGGTTGCTGTTTCTGCGTGGGGTTTGAGAAAACGTTCAATCTCCTCCCAGTGTACTGAACAGTCGTTCCATTCTTGGGCTTGCGTATTCAGCACATAAGGAATTGATTCGATAAAATAAGGTTTAAATAGCATCGTTGAATAAGGCGCTCGATAAAGTCCAATGTCACTGACACTTAAAGCACCGACAGTTTCACCATGATAGCTATTTTTTAAAGCAATAAATTTCTTTCGCTTTTTATGGCCTTGAATGATTCTTGAATGTAAACTCATTTTCATTGCAATTTCGACTGCACAAGAGCCATCGCCTGCGTAAAATACTTTATTTAAACCAGGTAAAAGAGTGGCCAATTGTTGCGAGAGCGCTACAATAATTTCGTTAGTGGTATTAGCAAAAATAATATGTTCAAACTTTTCTAATTGCTGTTTTAAAGTTTCTTTTAATTTAGGGTGGTTATGGCCTAATGATTTACACCACCAACTGGAGATCGCATCAATTATCTTTTGGCCATTACTGAGTTCAATATAGCTACCATAGGCTTTTTTAATAATAAGTGGCTTAAATTGCTCGTAGTCTTTCATTTGGGAGCAGGGGTGCCAAACATGTTGACTGTCTAACCGCTGTATATCGTTTTCTAACATTTGGTTAACCTTTTTGAATTTTTAAGTTGACTCATTGAAAAGAGTAACATAAACTTTTTTTAGTGCAAATTGGGTGATTATTTCTATGATTGATGGTTAAAAAGCAACCAATTATTACTATAACTGGTAAAGATTAAAAAACTTAAAGCCCGTTATCCCCGTTCAGGCGGGGATAACGGGGTCAAACTTTGATCACAAGACCTAAAATTGAAATGGCTGTGATTGATGAGAAATGATGTGAGCTCAATTGCTGTGGTTAATCAAGCAGAATTGTTTTTGTATTTTATTAATTTTGGGAGAAGGAGAAGTGAAGGGAAGTAATTGGAATCAAGCATCCGTTGCTAAATTATTTGAATTACCTTTTTTTGAATTGCTTTACAAAGCTTATGAAACACACCGATCGCGTTTTGATGTGCGGGATATGGAACTGTGTACGCTTTCCAGTATTAAAACAGGAACGTGCCCTGAAAATTGCGCTTATTGTCCTCAAAGCGGTCATTATAAAACTGATGTTGAAAGGGAAAAATTAATTAAACTTGAAGCTGTTTTAGAGCAAGCTAAAGTAGCAAAGGAAAATGGCGCCCGGCGTTTTTGTATGGGGGCTGCGTGGCGAAGTCCACCGAAGCGCGAATTATCTAAAGTGTTTGAAATGATCAAATCGGTCAAAGCACTGGGGTTGGAAACATGCGTAACCTTGGGAATGTTAGATCAGGAGCAAGCGCTCCAATTAAAAGAAGCTGGTCTCGATTTTTATAATCATAATCTAGACACTTCGCCTAAATTTTATAAAAAAATCATTACCACACGCACGTATCAAGATCGGATTGAAACGCTGAAAAACGTCAGAAATGCAGGCATTAATGTTTGCTGTGGCGGAATTTTAGGAATGGGTGAATCTCGAGAAGATCGGATTCAACTGTTATTAGAACTTTATCAATTGCCAGAGCCACCAAATAGTATACCAATCAATCAATTAATTCCAATTAAAGGAACTCCATTGGAAAATACAAAAGCGATTGATCCTTTTGAGTTTATAAAAACGATAGCGACCACTCGTCTTCTTTTTCCTACTTCGGTAATACGATTATCCGCTGGGCGTGAAGCAATGAGCGATGAGTTGCAAGCTTGGTGTTTTATGGCTGGGGCGAATTCCATTTTTTATGGTGATAAGCTATTGACTTCTAAAAACCCCTGTCAAAATCGCGATGTCAATTTGTTAAAAAAGTTAGGATTAAAAGTACCCATTTTAACTGAAGAACATGCTTGCTACTGATATTAAAAATAAGATTCAATGCTATGCCCAATCTGCTCTTTTACGTAAGCGAATTGTCGTTGCAGAACGTAAAGAAGCGTGGGTCAATATAAATGGCAGAGATTGTATCAATTTCTGTAGCAACGATTATTTAGGATTAGCGAATCATCCAGGTGTGAAGGCGGCTTTTATTCGCGGCGTTCAACAATATGGGGCGGGTAGCGGTTCTTCAGCTTTGATTTCAGGTTATTTTAAGCCCCAAAAAATGCTAGAAGAAAAATTTGCTGCATTTTTGAATCGAGATTGCGCTATATTTTTTAATTCAGGATATTTAGCAAATTTAGGGGTGATAACTTCATTGGCTGATCGAAAGCAAATTATTCTTTCTGATAAATTGTGCCATGCCTCGTTATTGGATGCGATACAACTTTCAAGAGCAAAACATTATCGTTATCCACATCAAAATTTCGAGCGACTTAAATTTTTAATATCTTTCAAAAAAGCTCATTTTTTAGTGACGGAAGGTATTTTTAGTATGGAAGGCGATATCACACCGTTGCCTTCAATAATTGATTTGATTTCAGGCCAGGATATTTTGCTTATTGTTGATGATGCTCATGGGATTGGTGTTTTAGGTAAAAATGGTGGTGGAATTTCTGAATATTGGAATTTGACTCAAACGGAGCTCCCTTGTTTAATAACTCCTTTGGGAAAAGCGTTTGGTTGTGCTGGTGCTCTTGTTTCGGGTCGTAGTGACCTTGTTGAGGCGGTATTGCAATTTTCACGAAGCTATCGTAATACTACTGCTTTACCGCCAGCGCTAGCATTAGCGGTTTCGGAATCGCTTGAAATTATTCAAAAAGAGACTTGGCGTCGTGAGAAGCTCACCGCACTTTCTCAAACGTTTATCCAGTATTCTAAAAAGAATGGTCTAAAATTAATATCGGATGGCCCGACGCCAATTAAATGCTTACAAATTTGTGATAATCAAAAAACGCAAATTATTCAAGAGAAACTGATTGATTTTGGTTTTTTTGTCTCCTGCATACGACCGCCGACCGTACCTGCGGGTAGTGCGAGAATTCGGATTTCTCTTAGTTTTTTTCATACAGAAACTGAAATCATGCAACTGCTTGATCGACTAGCTTCGTTGTTATGTTAAGGGAACCGATTGTTTTTATTTCTGGTTGGGGGGTTCATGCTTCTTTATTAAAAGAAAATACATATCTTGAAAGAAAAATTACTTTAATTGATTTACCCTGGTTGACAGAATTGACGCTTGAATCTGTGGTAAATTGTTTATTGTCTCAAATTCCCGATGAATCAATTATTTTAGGGTGGTCATTGGGTGGATTAATCGGAATTAAATTAGCTTCCCAATTTCCGGGAAAAGTAAAAAAACTTGCTTTAATTTCAAGTTCACCACGCTTTGTCGCTGACGCTAATTGGCCTGGAATTGATAAAAAGTATGCCGATCGATTTCTTATTTTAGCTAAAAAAAATTTTAATAATTTGTTTAATTGTTTTTTATTTTTGGTTAATTATCCAAATAAAAACTCAGCTTTTAGAAATCAATTAATCAGAAATGCCGTTGATTTTAAAAGAGATAAAAATTGTTTGAGAAATTATCTTTCAATTTTATTTGAAATAGATCTTCGTGCAGAATATAGCCGTCTTAAAATTCCTTTATTCCATCTATTCGGAGAAAAGGATGCAATTTATAAAGTGGATTCAAAAGCGCTTTCCAGTTTAAATAAACAATCTAAAATTTATTCACTCCCTAAAGCAGGACATCTTCCTTTTCTGACTCATGCTCGGGAGTTTTATGATCGACTAATGCGGTTCGTTAATGATGATTAATTCGTTAAAAAAGCGTATTCAGCGTTCGTTCAATAAAGCGTTTGACACTTACGATGATTATGCTTTGATTCAACAAAAAATTTGCAAGCAATTACTGACACTATTGAAAGAGATGCGTATTCAAACAAAAATTATTGCAGATTTTGCTTGTGGAACGGGTATCAGTACTAAAGCTGTTGCCAATTCTTTTCCTTATAAAAATCTTTATGCAATTGACTTTTGTGAGAAGCTTTTGATGCAAGCTAAAAGTAAGTTAAAAGAATCTAACGTTGAGTTTATATTAGCAGATTTTGAAAATAATGTGTTCTTTTACAATTCATTAGATCTTATCTTTTGTAATATGGGGTTTCAATGGGCTTTGGATCTAAAACAGACTTTTTTTATATTATTTTCGCAGTTAAAGGCGCTTGGTGTGCTTGCTTTTTCAGTCCCATTGATAGGGACTTTCTGTGAATTAAGGAATGACTGTCGAAATCCCTTTTTAACCGTGCAATCAATTGTTCACTTATTAAAGGATGTAGGTTTTGAACTGCTTGCTACCGATGAAAAAATTTTTACTGATTCATTTGAATCGATATTAGATGCTATTCGATCAATTAAATCCATTGGTGCGAACTGTTTGCTTTACCCAAAAAGAAAAAAAGGTTTGTCACCGATGCCAATAGAAAAGTATAATACCAATACGAAACTCACTTATCACATTGGATTTTTTATTGCGAAAAAGATAATACAATGAAGTTCTTTATTACAGGAACCGATACAGGGGTAGGAAAAACATACGTTAGTACTTTGTTGCTACATCAATTTAATAACAAGAGTTTTTCAACTTTTGGTATCAAGCCTATTGCTTCAGGTTGCTGTAGGATCAACAATAAGCTTTACAATGATGATGCACTTGCGTTGCAAAAAGCTGCATCCATTAAAACGACTTACGAGCACGTTAATCTGATTTCGTTAGAATCCCCCGTCGCGCCACATATCGCCGCGAAATTAAATAATCATATTTTATCAAAAAACAATCTAGCAAGAATTATTAATCAAATTTTTAACCTCCCCGCCGATGTGTTTATTGTGGAGGGGGTAGGTGGATGGTTTGTTCCATTAAATGAAGAGGAATTCCTATCAGACCTAGTAAAATTACTTAAAATACCTGTCGTTTTAGTTATTGGCATTAAATTAGGTTGTTTAAATCATGCTTTTTTAACGGTGAAGGCCATGCTGTGGGAAAAAATACCATTGGTTGGCTGGGTCGCTAATTGCATCGAGCCGGATGTCCTTGCTATGGCTGAAAATATTCAAACATTAAGAAAGAGAATAAAAGCTCCTTGCTTAGGAGTGATTCCTTATGGTGGTTCTGCTACTGGAAAACTTTTTATTCAGCCGTTGTTGAATTATTTTAGTAAAGTCGTGTCACCAGAAGAGAATATTCGTTGAGAACCATCTGAGAGTTGGACGGTTAAATAACCCCTTGAGTTAATTCCTAAGCTTTTGCCTTGGAGCTCTTGGCGGCCGGATTTTAATTGAATTTGCCTAGTAATTAAATAGTCTTTGGTTTTCCATGAGGGTAAAAATTCGTTAAAACCTTTATTTTCAAAACAATCAATGCAGCTAACCAATTCACTAATTAATGCAGCACAAAGCTGATTTCGATCTTGGTCGGTGGCAGTTAAATTTTTAATGGAAGTCCAGGGTTGATCGATTTTATCCTGTTTTTTTTCCATGTTTACATTAAGACCAATTCCAATAATTGCTGAATAAAAGCCATGTTTTTCCGCTTCAATTTCAATTAGAATACCGGCTAATTTTTTATCCTCACAAATTATATCGTTTGGCCATTTAACGAAAACGGGTTTTGTCAATGGGCAGCTTTTTTCAATGGCATTACAAACGGCTAACCCGCAAACTAGACTTAAAGCGGTGAGCTCGCTGACATCTTTATTGAATGGATATTTTAAGGATAAATAAATATTTTTCCCAAAAGGCGAGTGCCAGGCGCGTTGGAAACGGCCTTTACCTTGAGTTTGCATTTCAGTCAAACAAATGTTTAGTTGTTGAGGGCGTTTCACCCCTTTTAAATATTCGTTGGTAGAATTAATTTGCTCGAATAAATCAATCCGAACCGGTTCTGCTTGAACTCCATTTTTAATTTTTTTTGGGTCGAGTAACAGCAAGGGCTGCTTTAAACAATACCCCTTGCTTTTATCGGTGGTGATGGGAATCTCATATTTTTTAAGTTTTTGAACGGTTTTCCACACCGCCGTTCGGCTGATATTCAGTGCCTGGCCGATGGTGGTTCCGGGATGGAAGTGCCTGTCATTGAGAAGCCCTACGATTTGAGCGAGATGATTTTGAAAATTTTTCATGGTTTGGAAACCAGATCTTTGTAAAATAACCCCTATTTCGCTTCGCTTTATACGGGTTACTTCTATTTTTCTACAGCGCTAAATGGTACACTATAAAGCGTTTTTTTAGTATAGTTGACCCCTTATGATAAGATCTTTGGCTCTGTATGTGGGTTTGCGTTATACGCGAGCAAAATGCCGTAACCACTTTATTTCCTTCATATCTCTGGTATCGATATTGGGGATCGCGTTGGGGGTGGCCGTGTTAATTACGGTCTTGTCGGTGATGAATGGCTTTGATTATCAGATTCGAACGCATTTCTTTGCCCTTGCGCCCCAAGTAACGGTCATGACAGGACAAAATATCGAAAAAATCTGGCCTGAATTACAGAAAACCATCGCTTCCAATTCCGAGATAGTCGCATCAGCCCCGTTTGTCACGGGGATGGCTTCACTAAGTAACAAAGGAATCGTTAGTGGAGCTACTGTCTTGGGCGTGCTGCCCTCGCAAGAGAAAAAAGTATCCCAACTTGAGGAGAAATTAGTGGGGGGAAGGTTAAGCAGTTTGAATTCCGGGAGCTATAACATCATTCTCGGACGCAAACTGGCGGATCAATTGGGGCTTTCCATTGGTGATAAAGTTAGTCTGTTCACCCCGCAAACAACGACAACCCCTCTGGGGATTTTCCCTCAATTTCGCCGTTTCACTATTAGCGGCATTTTCAGTACTAAAAGCGGTTTTGACTTTGATGTCGGGATTGCTTATATCAATATGCAAGATGGTTTTAGGTTGTTTTCGAAAGGTACAAGTGGGCTACATGTTAAAATAAAAAATCTTTATCAGGCACAATCGGTCACTCAGCAGTTGAAAAAACTACTGCCCGGAGAGTTTCTCGTAACGAATTGGACAGAACAATTTGGTTCTTTTTTTAGAGCTATTGCCATGGAAAAAACGATTATGTTTGTCATTTTATTATTGATTGTCGGCGTGGCTATTTTTAATTTGGTATCTACGTTGGTGATGGTCGTTAATGCCAAGCGTGCAGATATAGCAATTTTACGCACGTTGGGCGCTACTCCTCGTACGATTATGTCTATATTTGTTATCCAAGGCGCTGTTGTGGGAATTATTGGGACGCTGATTGGGATTATTGCCGGCGTTATTTTGGCGTTAAATGCAACTGCGATTGTCAATGGTATTCAACAAATTTTTCATGTGCAGTTTTTAAAGAGTTCGATTTACTTTGTGAACTTTCTACCATCGCGTTTACAATGGGTTGATGTTCTCAATGTTTCCTTTATTACATTCACCTTAAGTTTGATTGCAACAATTTATCCGGCGTTTATCGCTTTTCGAACCGAGCCGGCGGAGGCATTGAGATATGAATAGTGAGCCAGTCATTCATTGCGAAAAATTAAGTAAAACCTATGTCGAAGCAAAATTGCGTGTGCCGGTATTGCATGAAGTTGAATTTTCCGTAGCTCCAGGCGAACGTATTGCTATCATCGGCGCCTCTGGTGCTGGCAAATCGACTTTTTTACAATTATTGGGTGGGTTGGATAAGCCTTCCAGTGGAAAAATATGGGTGAATGGAAAAGATATCAATCAACTATCTGAACGAGAAAAAGGGTTATTACGTAATCAACATTTGGGGTTTGTTTATCAATTCCATTATTTGTTGCCAGAATTTAACGCATTAGAAAATGTATGTATACCCTTATTAGTGCGCAGCGGGATCAAACCTAAACAGGCAAGACAAAAAGCATCGGCCTACCTTGAAAAGGTTGGCTTAAGTCATCGCAAAAAACATCGTGTTGGTGAGTTATCTGGTGGAGAAAAGCAGCGCATCGCTTTAGCGCGTGCTTTAGTAACTGAGCCATCTTGTGTTTTGGCAGATGAGCCAACCGGTAACCTCGATCAAAAAACAGCAGAACAGGTAGCTGATTTAACCTTACAATTAAATCGTTCGTTAAATATTAGTTTTATTATTGTGACGCATAATCGTGAATTTTCTGACAAGATGGACCATGTATTTCTATTAGACCAGGGACGACTTCAGTCAGAGTCAGAGAGAAATCATTGAGGCAAATACGTCGTTATTTCATTGACCGGCATGAAAGGCGGCGAACGCATTCATCAGGGGGTGATGTTTAACTATAGTGAAAAGAAAAAGAAATCAACCGGAATTTAAATATTTTGCAGGAAGAAGGAAGGCAGAAGGAATTCAGCAAACGGTTTATGATTTCAATGCAGATTTAATTTTATTTAACCATGAATTATCTCTCTCCCAAGAGCGTAATTTGGAAAATTATTTCAATACTGCGTTTTAGATCGAATAGGATTAATTATCGATATTTTTGCTCAACGTGCGCATACTTTTGAAGGTAAATTACAAGTCGAACTGGCTCAATTAAAACACCTCAGCACTCGACTGGTACGAGGGTGGGGCCACTTAGAGCGACAACGGGGTAGGATTGGTTTATGTGGGCCGAGGAAAACCAAGTTAGAAGCAAACCCACGTTAATCGAGAAAACCACGAGTGAATTATGATGAAAAAGGAAAATTCCGTCGGGTGTGGTGGCTATCGGCCTTGACTGGAGAAGGAATCAATTTGTTGAATTAAGCAATTGTCGAATTATTGACGGACGCCATTCTGGCTTGTTACGTGACACTCGAAGCAAAAAAAGTAAATTACGTTCGACGTTATGTAAAATGGGTGTCATTAAAACCGAAAAAATTGATCCTGAAGGTCACTGCAATTGGTGCTTGAATTCAATGAAAAGATTATCAACGTCTCTTTGAATATCATGCTCGACTTTTGGTTTGCCGTGAAGATAGCCAAAAGACGCGCGCAACGCCCTTCAAGCTCCCGCGCTCGAGCCGCGGGCTAACAAGACTTTAAGGTCTTTATTTAAGTGAAGAAGGAGTAGTAAATGAACGTCGTTATTTTAGGAACACAATGGGGTGATGAAGGTAAAGGCAAAATTGTTGATATGCTGACTGCAGATGTGGCTGCAGTCGTGCGTTTTCAAGGGGGACACAATGCAGGTCATACGTTAATTATCGATGGTAAAAAAACTATATTGCGTTTAATTCCTTCTGGGATTTTGAGAGAAGGCGTTTTATGTTTGATTGGTAATGGGGTTGTTTTGTCTCCCCCTGCGTTAATGGAAGAAATTGAAGAGCTAAACGCAAAAGGAATACCTGTGACAGAGCGGCTGAGAATTAGCTCGGCTTGTAATTTATTATTGCCTTATCATGTGGCGCTGGATAAAGCGCGTGAAGCTGAGTTAGGCAGCAAAGCGATTGGCACGACGGGTCGAGGTATTGGTCCTGCTTATGAAGATAAAGTAGCGCGACGAGGCATTCGCGCGATGGATTTATTGCATCCCGGTCAGTTATTGGAAAAAATTAAAAAAGCTATGACTTATCATAATGTTCAATTAGAACATTATTATCATCAAACGCCACTGGATTATCAGAGTATTTATAATCAATTAATGGAATTTCGTGAAAAAATAAAACCGATGATCGGTGATGTTTCAGCACTTTTGGGTAATCTGCGAAGGCAAAATAAACATATTATTTTTGAAGGGGCGCAGGGTTCCTTGTTAGATATTGATTTGGGTACGTACCCTTATGTGACTTCTTCAAATACCACTGCAGGCAGTGCCGCGACAGGTAGCGGCTTTGGGCCATTGTATTTCGATCGTGTGCTGGGTATTACGAAGGCTTATGTCACTCGTGTTGGCGCAGGGCCATTTCCTACCGAATTAACCAATGAGGAAGGGAAAGAAATGGCGAAGCGTGGTAATGAATTCGGTTCAGTAACAGGTCGTCCCCGCCGGTGCGGATGGTTCGACGTAATTAGCATGCGTCGAACGATTCAAATAAATAGTTTAACGGGCATTGTATTAACTAAACTTGACGTATTAGATGAATTTGCTAAGATCTACTTATGCACGGCCTATCGTTGTGATGGAAAGGTAGTGAATGAACCGTTTTTCGATCAATCGTTATTAGAATCGTGCGAACCTGTATATGAAGAAATGTCGGGTTGGAAAACAGCTACTTACGGCCTAACCTATTACAGAAAAATGCCAAAAGAAGCGCGCAATTATATTTCACGACTCGAAGAACTCTTGGAAGTCCCGATCACCATTATTTCCACTGGCCCTGATCGTAAGCATACAATCATTCGCCAGGCGGTTTTTCACAAAGTCATTACTGCAAAAGAATAGATAGGGGTTCCCGTATTCCGCTTCGCTTTATACGGGCTACTTGGCGATAGCGATTTTCGCTAATGGTCTGGCGAACAGCCAATGAGAAATAAAAAAGCCAACAAAATAATTAGAAAACGTTTTATCAAATTTCCTCTTTAATTAAATGGTTACCATTAGATACACATAATGATCGACAAGCAGCGCAGTAAATAGAAACATCAAATACCAAATACTGTATTGGAATGTCCGTATAGGTATTTCCTTGCGCTCGCTAGTCAACAAAAGAATAGCCAAATAAACAAAGCCTAAATTTAATAGACAGACGCTTAAAAAATAAATCCATCCAGATGTCATGATCACAAAAGGTAAAAAACTAATCGCTGTTAATAATAGCGTATAGAGTAGGATATTAATTTTGGTATAAGTGATCCCATGCGTATTTGGCAACATGGGAATATTGACTTTAGCGTAATCATCAATCTGGTGAATAGCCAGCGCCCAAAAATGGGGGGGTGTCCACAGAAAAATGATAAGTAATAAAATTAAAGCAGGTGGATCGATGTGACCAGTTACGGCTACCCATCCTAAAAGTGGCGGCGCGGCGCCTGCTAAACCGCCGATGACGATATTTTGCGGAGTGGCATGTTTTAAATAAAGTGTATAAAAGCCAGCGTAACCGATCAAGGTAATAAAAGTGAGTAAGGCGGTCAGTAGATTTACAAAACCGATTAAAATAATCATCGATAAAATACAAAGGATGGCTGCGAAAATAGCGGCGTTTTTTCGGTTGATTTTCCCTTGCACAATGGGGCGCCGATAAGTTCGTCGCATTAATTTATCGAGGTGATGTTCGAGCAAGTGGTTAATTGCTGCGGCAGAAGAAGCGGCAAGCACAATTCCTAAGTTACCAAATAAAAAAACGCGCCACGATACAATGCCTGGGCTGGCTAAACACATCCCGACAATGGCCGTTAATAACATTAATAAAACAATGCGGGGTTTGCAGAGCTGAAAATAATCCCACCAGGTTGCGCTTGTCTGTGTTGTCGATACGATTTCAGTTCGCGTTCTCATTTCTTCACCTGAGTGACGTTGTTATGTTTTTGGTAAAGTATCATGGTTGCTGGAAACACCATAATGACAAGTATGATAAAAGGAATAACGGTCCAGAAAATTTCAACGCTGATACGTTCATGAAAATTGGCAGGAACGGCACGTCTAGATTTGCGAAATTTATAGAGAATAGAGATCATTGCTCCAAAGGTAAGAATACTCACAGCGATGAAAATATAAAAAATAATCATGTGTAATTCGAATATGCCGCGAGACAGCGATAACATAGTGTCTATCTCCACTGTACGTCGTCATCCCGTAGTAAGTCAGCGGAAAGTATTCACTTCTAGATTCCTACCTTTATTTAGTGGGATGACATATTTTTGAATTCAGAATTAGGTATTTTCTGCGGTGTCATTAAAACATATCTGAGTAATTTTACAAGGCGAAAAAACGTAAAACCTGTCGGCCCCCCACGCGCAGGCGCGGGGACCCAGCGCACGGCGCGTGGGGGCCCCGTGCGCAGCCGCCTTGAAGGCGCGCTAGATTCCCCCTGCGTGAATGACAAAGCCTAAATTGAAATGGCTGTAACTGGTAGAAAATGGTATGCCATTCGGGGAGAGGGCTAGGAAAAGGGGGTTATTCTTAGACCTTTCCTTGCCTACGCAGCTTCTCAAGCCGCTTATCAATGCGCCCTCGCTTGAGCGCCGATAATCGATCAAGAAAAATAATACCATTCAAATGATCCAATTCATGCTGGATGCACTTTGCCATAAACCCAGTCGTTTCAAATTCCAGCGGCTGGCCATGACGATCCCGCGCCCGCACCTTAATTTTCGCCGCCCGGGTGACCTTTTCAAACGTCCCCCCACCGACAGACATACACCCTTCTTGCTCCGTATGCTCCCCACTGCGTTCAATAATCTCAGCGTTCACCAAGCACAAAGGCTGATCCCTATTGGGAGAAAAGTCTATGACTGTAATGTGCTTTGGATTTTCCATATCCAACTGGGTAGCCGCCAACGCGGCGCAATTAGTCGCTTTATAATGCGTTTCAAACATCTCATCGATCATTTTCTGTAAGGCATCGTCAAATTTTTCAACGCGTTGCGCAGTGGCTTTTAAGCGGGGATCAGGGTATTGTAAGATCTTGAACATGTAATGTGCTTAAAATTGGAATCTTAATCTGCCGAGGAGAGGACTCGAACCTCCACGGGCTTCCCCCACAAGTACCTGAAACTTGCGTGTCTACCAATTCCACCACCTCGGCATGGCGTAGAAACTCTAGCCTTGGGGGTTAGAAATGTCAAATTCCACCCTACTACTAATTAGCTTTTTTAAGATTAAAGAGCTAAACTTTAGCATACAGTTACAGTATTGAAGTTTTTATGTGTTATCACTTTGCCTCAGCACTCATTGAAAAAACTTTCGCGTCTACTTTCCCGCCGAACATTGACTTATCACAGTTAGGGTAGGCTCTTGAAGACTGGTTTGGCCTGCTTAATCCAGATATGCGGACCTGGAACGGAGGAGTGTTTTGATAAGCATATTGGTAAAAGTTCTACTTTTGCTTAATTTAATAAAGAACGTTTAATCCATAAATTAAAAATTATTTACCGCCGTTTAAACAGTCATCCTTTGTCCTCTGATGGTCACGTTAGTGAGTAAACTTACAGAGGACATTGAGTAATGCACGTTAAGTTTTAATAGTTGAATAAGTGATAGTATGAGGTCTTTCACGGACCCTTCTTTTTCCCCCTGAGTTAATAACTATTGTGAGGGAAGAACTTGTAAAAGAAGTGTCCCTGATGAAATTGTCTAATCTTTATATTTGTAAGAGGTTAAGCAGAAATTTTTAGATGTCTTTTTCGATGTGCTTGTAGCCGGTAGAATTTAAGTTTTGATAATGAGCTTATTACTTTTACTTATTAATTATGTATTTTTATGTATTTTTTCAACCTGTATTGAATGAAATTTTATTTGGATTATAAGAAAGGAATGAAATTCTCTTTAAATACTTTGAAACGGACAATTTAGCGTTATTACCTTCAGAATGCCAGAGAGAGGAAGCTCAAAATTAATTCGATCTATATTTAATAAACTCGCTAATTTATACCGTAACGTTGATAATATTCAATTAATAGATTCAGTGGTATTTAAAAACGCTATTACGGTATCTTTCTATCCACTCTTTCAAAGGAGGTTCGAATCCTCCTTGGCTTTCTTTTATAGTAGATATATTATTTAGAGAGGTATAGGTATATAAAAAGAATGGAATCCAACGAAATGCAAGATGTCATTTACTCAACGCCTTTTTCTTAATTTAGGAACTATTTCATAAAAGAAAAATAGCAGCTGCTAACCGGCTGAAAGGGGTTAAAAAACGAGAGTTGACGAGTGTTGAATTTTTAAAAGCAATATCAAAAGATTATTCTGTACTGAAGAACGGAAAGCTGGCTAAAATTTTCGATGCTTGTTGCTTTTTAGTCGTTGGACGAAGAAAAACCTTTATCTGGAAAGTCAATCTAACGACCAATCAATTTCCATTCTCCCCATCTCGTGCAATAATTGGTTCGCTTTTGAAAAATGTCGACAACCGAGGAAACCGCGGGCGGCGGAAAGTGGTGAAGGATGGGGGGCTTTTAATATTCGGTGATGCATGTTATTGATCAATTGAGATTTTTTTTTGGCACAGGACCCCCAGAGCAAAAATACAATACCCTCGGGGTGATCATTTAAACTTTCGATCACTTTGTCAGTAAAACGGTGCCACCCAATGTTAGCGTTGGATTGGGGTTTGCCAGCTTCGACGGTCAAAGCGGCGTTAAGCAGCAACACGCCTTGTTTGGCCCATTTTTCTAGGAAACCGTGGGACGGGATTGTAACATCCAGGTCTTCGTGCAGTTCTTTAAAAATATTTTGTAACGAAGGCGGGGCTGGGACGCCTGGACGAACGGAAAAAGCTAATCCGTGAGCCTGGTTTGGGGCGTGGTAGGGGTCTTGACCCAAAATAACGACTTTAACTGCTTCATAAGGGGTTAATTTCAACGCATTAAAAATATCTTTTTGCGGCGGGTAAATAATTTTTCCTGCTTTACGTTTTTTTTTGAGGAAATCAAGGATCTCTTGAAAATAGGGTTCTTGTTTTTCTTCGCCCAGAACCGTCTGCCAAGTTTTTGTTTTAGCTATTGTTGTCATTGATCACTCTTTCATTGTGATAATTTCTCCAAAGCCTAACTTTTTAAGCTCGTCATGTAAATAATTCGATTCATTTGTATTGGATAAAGGTCCAATTTGGACGCGATAGAGAGGTAATCGGTTGTAAATACTTCTTAGAACAAAAATGGGTTTTTTAATGTAAGCACGCAGTTCTCTTTTTAAATTTTCAGCGTGTGTGCGTTCGCGAAAAGCACCGAGTTGTATGAATAAGTGCGATCGTAACCTCGCTTTTGCAAACGTTACTGATTTTTTGGGCGAATATGGATGAGTAAAATCAATGGCTTTAACTTCAACGAGGGCCGTTCCTCGATTAACATAGCCGAGTTTCTTAGCAGCGGTGTAGGACAAATCTAAAATACGGTGCGGGACAAAAGGACCACGATCGTTGATTTTTACGACCACCGATCGGCCATTCCTTAGATTAGTAACGCGCACGAAACAGGGAATGGGTAAAACCGGACTTGCGCCAGTCATCGCTAGCATATTGTAAGGTTCACGGGTGGACATTAATTGACCATCGAATTTAGTGCCGTACCAAGAAGCAATGCCGCGTCGTTGGTATCCATGGGCTGTTTTTAAAACGTGATAATGTTTGCCGTTGACGGTATAAGACAAGGGGTTTCCATATTTACTTCGCGGTAAAGGTCGGGGTTTTGGATTGGAAATTTTATCGACATTCACATAAAAGTGCGGCGGTCCATCTTTGATATGAGAAGCACATCCTGATAAAAAAATAATTAATGCGGCAGATAATAGAATTTTTTTCATGATAGGATCCATTTTTTATTTATTAATATTTTTTAGGGTCTGTTTACAATTCGCTAAGCTGAGCCAGAATTCATGGACTGCACCGCAGCGTGCATAGAAGTACGTGAGCAGCGAAAACAGGAAATCGATGAATTATGGCGAGCATAGTACAATTGTAAACAGACCCCAGCTAAATTTAAATGAGTTGCAATGGATTAATTGGATAGTTTCAACACAAACAAAGAGTAACGGCAAAATTATGAGCAAAATTAAATCAGTTTATGGAATTCATGCGGTAAGCGCTGTACTAGATGTAGCGACTCAACGGATTGTTAAGCTGTACGTGCAAGAAAATCGAGACGATCAGCGTTTGAAGTCGTTAGTAGAGAAAGCCAAGGGTCTAGGCGTGAAAGTTATTCCTCTTTCTCGGACTGAATTAAATACATTAAGTAATGACAAACACCAAGGCATTGTTGCTGAGTGCGAAGAAGTGGAAAATTTAGATGAAAGTGCTCTTTTAAGTTTATTAAAAAAGCACGAAACGCCAGCTTTGTTATTAATCCTTGATGGTGTTAAAGATCCCCATAATTTAGGGGCCTGTCTTCGCAGTGCCAACGCATTCGGTGTTCGAGCTGTTATTGCGCCTAAAGATCGTGCCGTTGGTATGACGCTGGTAGTTCGTAAAGTGGCTTGTGGAGCGGCCGAAATGACACCCTTTATTCGCGTGACTAATTTATCGCGTACCATCGATTGGTTACAAAAAGAAGGCGTTTGGATTGTAGGAACGGCGGTCGAGGCAGAAACTCTAATTCAAGAAATTGATTTGACTGGAGATATTGCTATTGTGTTAGGTAGTGAAGGCGCGGGGCTGCGTCGATTGACAAAAGAGCAGTGTGATTTTCTAGCGCAAATTCCGCTGTGTGGGAGTGTTGAAAATTTAAATGTTTCTGTAGCTTGTGGGATTTGTTTGTACGAGGCTCAGCGGCAGCGGGAAGCCCCTTCGCCCTCTTAACTAACGAGAGGGGCATATCATCATTTACCTACAAGTCACGACAGCCATTTCAATTTTAATCCTTCGCGCAGGCGCGCCTGCGCGAAGGATGATAGGCTTTAAGTTTTTTTAGCCTTTACCACTTGTTTCTATCTTAGAAGGAAGAGGTTTTAATGGTTCTTGTGTTTGGTCCTGTTGTGCTTTGATTAGTTCCGTTTCTTCTTTGTGAATTGTGAGTGGCTAAGTGAACTTTAGTACGTAAATAGTGTTCAAAATTCATGGATTTTTTTGAAGGGAAAGGAATATTAAAGTCGATAAATCGATTTTTTTTTAATTCTGATAGGGGTTCTTTATCTTTGTAATTCTTTGATTTCAATTTCAGAAAGTGTGACGCCGTTGGCGGTCAGCGCCATAATGAGAAGTTTATTCCAACTTTGGTGTTTCTCTTACCATTGCTGATAATGGGATTTGGTAAGTTCGTTGAGTTTTTGTTATATTTTATTTAATTCAGCAGAGGTAATTTTTTCTAAAATGGCTTTAGGTGGAACGCTCTCACGCGGATTTTTCTTTAAAATTTCATCTTTCGTAATTACTAATAGTAGACGCATTTTTAAAATAGTGGGCATAGGCGGTTAATTTTTGTCGAAAAAAGCCTTTGAGAAGGCCTTCCAATGCATCTTCCAGTTGCTGATCAGAAATCAACATATACACCGTTTCGTTAACTTTTTTCTCTCTTTGTATATTTAAGTGGCATTTTCAACAATCTTATCGTGTAAGTTCTGCCAATCGTTAATTAGTATTTTAGCATAGGTTAAAATCATAGCGTTTACCTTGAGAATAAAATTTCTATAGCGTTTCTTCGCTTGTTGCAAGTAGATACTTTTTTCGATAAATTCAGCGATCGTTTGAGGTGAATAAAGGTTGAATTGTTTTAACCTCAAGAATAAACCATTTTTCATTTCAAGTTTGTTCCATAACGGGTAATAAATTTTTGTAATATCAATAGCATCCATTTCGGTCGATTTAGAAACCATTACCTCTAACGTTTGGCCGATAAAATGAGTAATGCTTTGCGATCTAGAGATAAAGCGGTCGTGTTGATCAGGTGTCATTTTTAAGATTTTTATTTTTTAGAAGAAAAATAATTTTTCTAGAATTCATAGTAATCGTGCGTATCGCGAGAAGGGGCATTATCATTTTAATTGCGCTTTTTCGAGTGAGTCAGGACAAAATAAGGGGTGTCCAAGGGGGTAAATGGGGCTCTATTATTTCTACCGGATAACGCTTTACTGAACAAACGTCGATAACGGTGGTTTTTTAATTAGCTTTGTCGCTATATTTTTCCTGGACTGCTGGTAATTTCTGAAAGAAGTACAGCTCCAAAAAAATACGATAATAGGTGTTCAGTCTAACATTTTATTATTAAAAAAAACTTAATAATTCAGTGCCTTCGCTCACTATGTCACCAGGGCGGCAAAATACAGATTTTACAACGCCATCCTTCGGTGCAGTTATTGTGTGTTCCATTTTCATCGTCTCTAAAATAAGAAGGTGGTCGCCTTTTTTAACGTTTTGTTTCGCTGTTACGAAAATTTCAATCACGGTTCCAGGTATAGAAGCAATGAATTGGTTTTCAATTGTTGAGCTATCGGTAGAGTGTGTTTTAGGATTGTAGCGAGCAATGGTGAAATGATTTCCTTTATAAAAAATATGCCAGTTATCTGGATCATTAATAACGAACGCTTTGTAATTTTGATTGTTGTAAGTAAATTCAACTAAATGATCGGTTTGTTGAAATTGAGAAAGAGAAATTTCTTCATTATTTAGCAGCAGATTGCAGCCCTCGAGAGAAGGAGTTATTTTAATATCAAATGTTTTTTCTGTATCCCAAAAGCGTAAAGTTTGGGATGGACATATGGATAACCGCCAACCATCGCGAGCAAACCACGGTGAAAATAGATCGTCGGATTGAGCGGCAAATTCTTTGGCTTGTTTTTTTTGCTGTTGTAATTCAGCTAAAGCTGAAAAAAATAAAACTTCGTTTGGAATTATTTTTTCAAGTTTATTTAATGATGTTTCCTCGATTAGGGTTGTGTAGATATTAGCTTTTTTAAAATCACGATTTGTACAAATTTGATGTAAAAAAGAAATATTAGTATTAACTCCAACAATAAAGGTATTTTCCAGTGAGGTTTTTAGCCTTTTCAGAGCGGTGGAGCGATTCTCATCATGGACAATCAGTTTCGCCATCAGGGGATCATAGTAAGGACTGATCGTATCGCCTTGAACAACGCCTGTATCCAATCGCACATTTTTATTTTCTTTCGGTGAAGAGAAAAAAACAATTTTACCGCTGGAGGGAGAGAAATTATTGGCGGGGTCTTCAGAATAAAGTCGAGCTTCAAAAGCATGACCTTTGGCTTTAATTTGTTTTTGTGAAAGGGGAAGTATTTCGCCTTGAGCAATCTTTAGTTGCCATTCGACTAAATCTAATCCGGTAATCATTTCGGTGACGGGATGTTCAACTTGTAAACGAGTATTCATTTCCATGAAATAAAAATTTTCCATTTTATCAACGAGAAATTCGACCGTTCCTGCTCCGACGTAATTAACAGCTTTAGCAGCTTTCAGAGCCGTTTCACCCATTTTTTTTCGAGTCAGGTCACTTAAGCTCGGTGCGGGGGCTTCCTCAATAATTTTTTGGTGACGCCGTTGAATTGAACAATCACGGTCAAACAAATACGCGCCGTTTCCCTTTTGATCGATAAAAATTTGCACTTCTATATGCCGAGCCGGATTGATGTACTTTTCAAGAAAAACTGAATCGTCATCAAAACTGGATTTAGCCTCACGCTTAGCCGATTGCAAAGCTTGTTCGAGTTCGTTGGCAATCGTTACTAAGCGCATTCCTTTTCCGCCACCGCCAGCGGAGGCTTTGATAAGAAGAGGAAAACCTATTTTTTTAGCCTGTTCGGTTAGCGTTTTAAGGTCTTGTTGTTTTTCTTGATAGCCAGGTACAACGGGAACGCTTGCTTTTTTCATTAAACATTTTGCCTCTCGTTTATCTCCCATCGCAGCAATAACAGCAGGAGGTGGGCCGATAAACGTAAGTCCTTTTTGGTGGCAAAGGGCCGCGAATTTTTCATCTTCCGCTAAAAATCCGTAACCAGGATGGATCGCATCCGCGTTTGTTTGCATTGCAATATTGATTATTTTTTCTCGGTTTAAATAACTTTTTGCTGCCGGCGGGGGACCGATTAAATAACTTTCATCGGCTAAGCGGACGTGCAATGCGCTTTTATCGATTGTGGAATAAAGTGCAACAGTTCTAATATTCCATTTTTTAGCGGTTTTAATAATCCGACAAGTGATTTCCCCCCGATTAGCGATGATTAACTTTCGAAACATTTTAAATTTTTCCTTTCAAAAATTTTTGAATACCTTCGCGGGCTTCTGAGGAAGTGAGAATGTCAGTCAGCAGTACAGCCGTTTGTGAGACAATATTTTCTGTGATTGGACATAAATCGTTGAGTAATTGTTTAGCTACACACAAAGCGTGCGGACCATTTTTTATAATTAATTGAGCCATACGATGCCCGATTGAAAGTAATTCAGTTTTTTCATCGATGACTTGATGAATAAGACCTATTTTTTTTGCCGCAACTGCGTTAAATACTTCAGCCGTTAAAAAATATCGGCGGGCGGAGCTATATCCGATAGAACGAATAACATAAGGAGCAATAGTGGCGGGAACTAAACCTAATTTAACTTCAGAAAAGCAAAATTGTGAGTCTTTAACTGCAATGGTAATATCGCAACAAGCAACCAATCCTATACCGCCGCCCATGACACAACCTTGAATTAAAGCAATTGTTGGTTTGGATAAGCGACTTAATAGCTGTAACAAGTCGGCGAAGGCGAGCGCATCGGCTTCATTTTCTTCACGCGTGAATTCAGCCATGCGCTTTATCCAATTTAAATCAGCGCCCGCACAGAAATTGGAACCCTCGGCTTTAATTATTATAACCCGGCTACTTTCTTCTTCGTCGGCTTGCTGCAAAGCACATTTTAATTCGAAAATCACTTGCTCGTTAAAAGTATTGTGTTTATCAGGACGATTCAAAGTGAGCGTAGATACACTGCTTTTGGTATCTTTCTGAATAAAATCAAATTGAGTCATTCATTCATCCTCTCTTCAGTTACATACGAAAAACCCCAAAATGCGTTTTAGAAATGGGCGCATTTAAACTTGCAGAAATACATAATCCCAATACACGCCGAGTATCCAACGGATCAATAACGCCATCGTCCCATAAGCGAGCACTGGAATAATAGGGATGCGCTTGGGCTTCGTAGTTTGTGCGAATATTATCTCTGAATTGCTTTTCTTCGTGCGTAGCCCATTTTTCACCCTGGCGCTCTATTTGATCTCGCTTCACTTGAGCGAGTACATTTGCTGCTTGTTCCCCTCCCATCACGGCAATTCGCGCGTTTGGCCACATAAATAAGAATCGCGGACCATAACCGCGACCGCACATAGCATAATTGCCAGCGCCGTAACTGTTACCAATAATAACTGTAAACTTTGGTACCTCGCTGCAAGCCACCGCATTAACCATTTTTGCACCGTGTTTGGTAATGCCGGTATTTTCATATTTTTTACCAATCATAAAGCCTGTAACATTTTGAAGAAAAACGAGGGGAATCTTGCGTTGACTACATAATTCAATAAAATGAGTGCCTTTTAGGGCTGATTCTGAAAATAAAATGCCATTATTAGCAATAATCCCCACAGGATAACCGTGAATATGTGCGAAACCACAAACCAGTGTAGTGCCATATAACGCTTTAAATTCTTCAAACCGAGAACCATCAACTAAGCGTGCAATAATTTCGCGGACATCGTAAGGTTTGCGCAGATCAGCGTTGATAATGCCCAATATTTCTTCAGGATCGTAAGCGGGTTCTTCCACGGGTTGGATTGAGAGAGAAAAGTATTTTTTCCGATTTAAATGGCTGACGATCTGTCGTGCTATTTTTAGAGCGTGCTCATCATTTTCAGCAAAATAATCAGCGACCCCAGAATGCTGGCAGTGAACATCGGCGCCGCCCAACTCTTCGGCGGTCACGGTTTCACCGATAGCTGCTTTGACTAAGGGAGGGCCACCAAGAAAAATAGTCGCTTGGTTTTTAACCATGACGGCTTCGTCAGCCATCGCAGGGACGTAGGCGCCACCAGCGGTACAAGACCCCATGACAAGTGCAATTTGAGGGATATTTTTAGCGGACAATCGCGCTTGATTATAAAAAATCCGGCCAAAATGATCTCGGTCAGGAAACACTTCATCTTGCTTTGGCAAATAAGCGCCGCCGGAGTCAACTAAATAAACGCAGGGCAAATGATTTTCTTCAGCAATGTGTTGAGCGCGTAAATGTTTTTTTACGCTGATAGGATAATAAGTGCCTCCTTTAACGGTCGCGTCATTAGCCACAATCAGGCATTCTTGACCGGTGATTTGTCCGATACCGGTGACGACACCGCCGGCGGGGGCTTCGTCTTTATAAAGCTGATACCCGGCGAGCGAGGATAGCTCCAAAAAGGGAGAACCAGGATCGAGTAGATGATCGATCCGTTCGCGTGCCAATAATTTACCTTGTTCACGTTGACGCTGTCGGTATTTTTCAGGCCCGCCGTTTTTGATTTTAGCGAGCAAATTTTCCAGCGCATTTATTTGAGATATCATGGCAGCTTTGTTAGCTTCAAATTCTTCGCTAACCGTTTTTATTTTGGAAACAATTTTTGGCATACTTTTGTCCTCAGTTCTGTCCTCTGAACAGGAATCCCTGTTGTTTCGCCGCCGCTGTGGATGTTGACCCTATTATTGGCAAGGCCGATTTCTTTCACTGCGGACATACTGATAGCAGAAAGCGATTCTTTTTTCCAAGAATTTTTTTAATAATCTGGGAATAGAGCCGATCGAAGCACTGGTCAACCAACTAGGATTTTCTGCGTAAGTAAAATGCTCGATGATTTTTACCAGTGGCTGAATATTTAATTTTTTTGCTTCTGATAGACGCATTAATGTAACGACAGCGGTGCCATCGGAAATGGAACTGGAGTTAGCAGCGGTTACAGCGCCATCGGTTTTAAGAACAGGTTTTAATCGAGAAATTTTTTCTGGATTGGCTTTCATGGCATTTTTATCATGATCCGCAGTCAAGGTTTCTCGTTGATGACTGATTGTTATCGGCACTATTTCTGGAGTGAAGCTGCCATTTTCGTTAGCTTTTTTAGCACGAATCAATGATTCAATTGTAAATTTATCTAATGCTTCACGAGTAATTTGATATTTATCCACGCATTTTTCGGCAAAGATCCCCATCGCTTTTCCCTTGTCGTACGCATCTTCCAATTCATCAAGCATCATAATAATCGTAAATTTGATCGTGTCTCAAACGGTAACCGAACCACGCTTTCATCACTAAATAGGGCGCACGAGACATATTTTCTGTTCCGGCCGCGATAATATGTGGGTAGGAGCTGGCGAGTATTTCATCGCGTGCTAGCATAATCGCCTTCATTCCTGAACCACACATTTTATTGATGGCAATGCAAGGGGTGCTCACGGGAAAAACCGCTTTGAGTGCGGCTTGTCTCGCCGGAGGCTGACCTTGGCCGGCGTGTAAAACGCAGCCCATGATAACTTCATCAATTTCCGCGGCTTGTAAGGCAGCATGCTCAACTACCGCTTTAATAACTGCGGTCCCTAATTCTGGTGCCGACATCTCTTTAAAATAACCGCCGTAATGACCCATGAGCGTTCGTGCTGCACTTGCAATAACAATGGGGTTTTCCTCCATTAATGTTTTCCTTCTCGAAATAATTCCCGCCCAACAACGATTCGACGAATTTCCGAAGTACCGGCGCCGATTTCGTATAATTTAGCGTCTCGTAAAAAGCGTTCAACAAGGAATTCTGTAATGTATCCATTGCCACCGAGGCATTGAATCGCCTGAAGGGCAACTTGAGTCGCATTTTCCGAAGCAAACATGAGAGCGCTGGCAGCGTCTTTGGAATGAATTTTCCCCGCATCGGCGCTTTTTGCGATGGCGTATAAATACGCGCGGCTTGCGTTAAGAGCGGTGTATATATCAGCTATTTTCGCTTGAATTAATTGAAATTCGCCGATTGGTTTTTTAAATTGTTTTCGCTCATGAACGTAAGGTAAAACCGTATCAAGACAAGCCTGCATTAATCCCAGTGGTCCGCCCCCTAAAACTAAACGTTCGTAATCTAGGCCGCTCATGAGTACGGAAATACCTTTATTTAATTCTCCTAAAACATTTTCTTTAGGTACTTTGCAATGATCGAATACCAGCTCGCAGGTACCTGATCCTCGCATACCCAATTTATGAAGCTTTTGAGCGGTTCGATAACCGGGGAACTCTTTTTCAATTAAAAAAGCAGTAATACCGCGGGAACCCGCTCCGGGATCGCTTTTTGCATAGACGATGACAACATCAGCTTCGAGGCCATTGGTTATCCACATTTTTGTGCCATTCAAAATGAATACATCGCCTTTTTGTTCGGCGCGAAGCCGCATACCCACCACATCCGACCCGGCCTCGGTTTCACTCATCGCTAAGGCGCCGACGTGTTCGCCATTGATAAGTTTAGGCAAATAGCGTTTTTTTTGGCTCTCAGTGCCGAAGCGGTTAATTTGGTTAACACATAAGTTAGAGTGAGCCCCGTAACTTAAACCTACAGAACCGGAAGTGCGGCTGATTTCTTCCATAGCGATGACGTGAGCAAGGTATCCCATTTGGGAACCACCGTATTCTTCATTTACAGTAATACCAAGAACCCCTAAATCTCCTAGTTTTGGCCATAGATCACGAGGAAATTGATTGTTGGTATCGATGAGGACAGCGCGGGGGGCAATTTCTTCGCTGGCAAATTGTTGTACAGCTTTGCGCAACATCTCAATGGTTTCTTCAAACTGGAAGGAGGGGCCGTGAATCATGTTATGATTACCCTTAGTTACAATCCTCTCTTTTGAAAGAGAATTAATTATTTAAAAGATGTTTATTTTAACCATTGAGCATGGAAGATAACAATGATAACAACGACTAAGATTCCCTTAATATCAAGCTTGGTTCATAGCTTTGAAGATTATCAGGCGATGTTCGATTTAACAGATTATAGAGTTTTTGATCGTAAAATTTTAGATTACCCTGCTAGTGTATCGAGCTTTAATGCTGAAAGCAGGACACGATAAGGTTATTAGCGCTGATCCGCATTACGATTTAGAGCCGATGGACATGTGGATAATGTCATCCAACGTTTAACGATGCAACTCTAATCACTACGCGAATCGTATTCATACGCAAGGGGAAAAACATTAGAAGACATTCTGACCCTTTTGAATCAGTATGTCCAAATTTTTGTGACGGATTATTCGCAAGGGCGAATTGAAAATCCTTATCAAGTCGCTCATTTACCGCATTTGCCTTTTGCTGATTTTCAGTTTTAGTTAGTTTTGTGTGCAGACTCGGTATTTTGGAATGAAACGGACTCACCGCAATTAGCGATTGAGGTACGCATTTTTCCGTTGTTGGATGAGTAGGGCAAGGTATCGGACACATTAGGACCGCTTATCTTTACTTTACAAGAGAAAAATTATGGAATTGAAGTAACGCGGTCCACTATAAATTACAAAGAAGGAATAACGCCATGTTATGGTTATGGCTGAGAGAGTGCATTTTATGATTTATCGGTATTTGCGTCCTTGGTTATTTAAATTAGAACCAGAAATGGTGCATGCACTCACCTTAAATTATTTGAAATGGTTTTATTGCTATCGGTTGATTAATCGACGTTTGAAACGTTTTCCTCGAAAGCCAATCGTTGTATTTGGGATTGAATTTCCAAATCCAGTGGGATTGGCTGCCGGGTTGGATAAAAATGGCGAATACATGGATGAGCTATTAGGATTAGGCTTTGGTTTTATTGAGGTTGGAGCTGTTACACCCAAGCCACAAGCGGGTAATTCTAAACCGCGAATCTTTCGTTTACCTCAAGCCCGAGCTCTAATTAACCGAATGGGTTTTAATAACTTGGGAGTGGATTATTTAGTGGAGCAATTAAAAAGGAGAAAAGTTAAAGGAATTGTCGGCGTTAATATCAGTAAAAATTTGACAACGCCTTTGGAGAAAGCACATGAAGACTATCAAAATTGTTTTGAAAAATTATATAGTTATGTTGATTATGTTACAATAAATATATCTTCTCCTAACACACCAAAATTACGTCAATTGCAATCCGAACGTTATCTGGCTAATTTGTTGACTCGATTGAAAGAGGATCAACGTCGCTTGGAAGATCAATATTATAAACGTATGCCGCTCCTTTTAAAGATCGCGCCGGATTTAACTCCTGAAGAAATTCAAACGATTGCCACGCTAGCATTACAGCATCGAATAGAGGGCATTGTGGCCACAAATACTTCAAACTCTCACCAAGGTGTTGAAAAATTACCGAATGCAAATGAAGAGGGGGGGCTTAGTGGTAAGCCGCTTTTTCCAATGACTTTGCAGGTGGTTAAACTGTTGCATTCTTTTCTTGGCGATGAGATTCCCATCGTTGCTGTCGGGGGTATTTTTTCAGGTGAAAATGCACAGACTCTAATAAACGCGGGAGCCCGCTTGGTTCAGCTTTACACGGGTTTGATTTATGAAGGGCCTGAAATTATAAAGAATATCTTGGAATTTTTGACTCTCTCTCACCAGACGAGAGAGGGAATAAATTAAACGTATCTAACTGGCGTCACTAACATTAGGGGTAACAGCAGGCTCTACATCTTCATTTTCTGCATTAACATTTTGATTGTCAATTGCCTTTGGCGTGAAAAATTCTAAGGCGTGTTGTCCGCCATGTTGTAAGAACTCTCCTGCACCGGTTCAGCGTTTCTATGCTAATTCTGTTTTATCCTAATAGTAATAAAGTGCTTATAATAGTAAAAAGTGCTTAATAACGCTGGGGAGGCATGGATTAAGCCCGCACCAGAAGCGGCGAAGCATAGTAAGGCTAATTTTCCTTTTTTATTTTTTACCAGACTTCTTTAAGCGTTTGAGGGAGTATACGGACGTGATCGAGATGAGCAACGGCTCGAGGGATTGAAAGTCCTAAAATACTTAAAATTTCTTTCCACCCTTTAGTTTTATTTGAAAGTAGAAACTTTCAGGAAGATGTGTCCCGCTTAAACCAAGAAAAGTAAAAAATAATACGGCTTTGTTTTGGATAAAGCCTTTGCGTTCATCTGTATGGGTAACTCTTACCGTAAATTTTTTGACTGCCTCCTGACTCCAAATATTTCTTATCGTGTGAGAGACCGGTATGAGCGCATAGCGGCCCCACAGGAAAATCGTGGATATAAAGTTAACGTTGTGGAGGTTCGGTTTAACAAGGCATTAGTTGTTTGTGAGTGATTTGTTGAACTGTAATTGTTAGGTGAATCGATTCCTGGTGAGGGTAAAAGAGGTTCATGGGCTGGATCGTGGTGATCATGAGTATGCTCTAGGTGGTCTTTTATTTCAAAAACTCTGAAAATAATACGACTATTGCTAGTATTAAAAATTTTACATCCAATGTTTCCTCGGCTGCTGCGCTATAGAAGGTCAAACTGGATGTGAGCGCCATGGATAAGCTGAGAAAAAGAGAAATTTTTTTATTCATATTATCCATAAGACAACCAACTCCTGACAATTGCTTAACAAGAATGATAATCATTTTTATTTGTGAGAGCAATTTAATTTTAGTATAAAAAAGATAAAGTTGGAAGAATTAATTTACCTTTAAGGAATGTCATGAAAAAAATGTCTGTTCCCTAATTGTTTATTTTTTGTTTTTGTAGCGCGTGCACAGGCTTCAGTTTTGCAAGGGGGAAGTTATTACGAGGTTTGTTTCACGGCGTATCAAAATTGCACTGGGAAAATTGTGAAAATGATTAGTCAGGTGAGGCAAAGTATTTATGTACAAGATTATTCATTTAGCTCCGATCCTATTGCGAATGCATGAGTTTGAGCAAAGAAACGTGGAGTTAAAGTGTTGGTGATTTTAGATAAAAGTCAGTTTGCAGGAAAATATTATTCTTCGGCGAGGTACTTAATCCGCAATGGAATACGTGTATGGCAAGATAATGATTGTTGATAAAGCAGTCGTCGAAACGGGGTCGTTTAATACACGGTGTCTACCAAACATTATAAGGCCGAAAATATGTTAATCATTCACAGTAAACATTGGCTCACCGATATCTTGTTAATTGGCATCGCCGCCAAAAAACCTCTAAATATATTAAAAAAATATTAGGGCCTGCTTATAGTTCACTATGCTGGCTAGAATTCATCGATTTCCTGCGCTCCGCTGCTCACGAACTTCTATGTACGCTGCGCTGCTCGAAAATCGATGAATTCTAGCCAGCATAGTGAACTATAAGCAGGCCCTAGCTTTTGTCTTTATAGTACTCTAATTCAAAGCATAATGCGTTAAGCGTCTTTATTGCTTTCAATATACGTGGCGGCGGTTACTTTGTCAAATAATATGCGATAGACAACGGTTGTATAAAATAATCGGCGTAAAAATTAATATTTAGAATAACTTGGAGCGATAATTGGCTGGCAGATGTGTCCTAGACCAATAAACTAGATTGAGGATGACTGGAAGAGGGAAGCAAGGACGGAAATATTGCTAATCCAACAATGCTAATAATGCCAAAAATACTGAGGCTGCTGCCTACAAAGTATAACTTTGGGAAGTGGCGTATAAAAACAAACACGAAAAATGTGCCAGAAAATTCTAACAAAGGTGCCAACCATGAAATAGGATAGTTAATAAAGTTAGTGAGTCGCGCTCCTTTTTGTACTTCGAGCACTTTCATTAATGAATTTAAAAATTCTGCAGGGTTAATTCCCGAAGTGACTACATAACCTTTAACTCCATAGATAACCTACACACTGCTGATAGCAAATCAAAGAACAACTAAAAGCGCCATGATCCACGCCGTAATCAATGCACGGTGCTGTAATTCTTTTTTCGTTTTGATGCTAAGAAAGCAGCTTTTTGCATCATCATCGCGAGGGCTAATAAGCCACAGAGAAGCGCGAAAGGATTAAGCAATGCCCCCTCCGAAAGTACCCGTATAAATTGACCGTAATTCGGTCGTGAAATAAAAAGATACCCCTTGGATTACATTATTTTGAATTTTGCTTCCGTATTTAAAACCTATTGGTCGGCAAAATAAGCGTCAGTAAATAAGTGGTACGGCGAAATAAAAACTGGAAAAAGCAACGGCGTACAGAAAAGGGCGCGGGGCTAATAAAACCCCGCTGCCTAAAATAAATCAAACTTGGTTGCCCTCCCAGACGGGTCCTGTGATATTGAGAATAATCCGACGTTCAGTATTGGTTCGTCCTAAAAAAGGTAATAGACTGGCAGTGCCAAGATCGAATCCATCCATGATTGCAAAGTCGCTTATCAGAAAACCGGTAATCCTCAAACAAATGATACGTAAGGTAGCGTATTCAATCATGTTGTAGATTCCGCTTTTTTATCGAGGTCTGATTGATGTACTTGAGCATTAAGTAAATTTTTACCACGGCTAATGCGGTGTAAAATAAAAAAGCAAATTCAGCCAGAGAGGTAATCAAATTGCCAGCAGTTAAGGTAGAGCTGCCGAGGAAAGTTAGTAACATGCCTTCAACTACCCAGGGCTGCCTTCCATTTTCAGCAAAAAAGCAGCTCAGCTTCGCGGTGATCTAGGGTAACAGTAAGCTGAGTAACAAAAGGTGAAGGAAGCATTTTCTGTCGAACTGTCGAACGGTGGAGAAATAAAATC
Organism: Coxiella endosymbiont of Ornithodoros amblus; assembly: GCF_019425495.1. Taxonomy (GTDB): domain Bacteria; phylum Pseudomonadota; class Gammaproteobacteria; order Coxiellales; family Coxiellaceae; genus Coxiella. The sequence goes on along the minus strand of NZ_VFIV01000099.1, from coordinate 12,060 downwards.
CGATAGCAAATAAAATAATAAAAAAGAATCCTACCTACGTTTACCATGATGCGGAACGCCTAAAATAAAATAGCAACGTTGGCAGATAACGCTGTTTTATCAATTTCGGCCGGGGTTGCTTTTGTTGGGTCATTGATAAGTCATTGTAAGTAATAAACTATATCCCAACCCATCTTTATATTTTTCAAAAACGCGCTGTTCCACAACATTGTTAGGGTTTTTTCTAAAGTGGTTAATGCGGAATAAGCTTTTATGCCGTTACGTATGCGGACTTTATTTTGTTGAACAAGCTCGTTAATGCATGGAAATGCTTGATGAAAAGAATGGGTGGTCATCAGTCCTAAGATGTAGGGAATTCACGAGTAATGTGTTTTCTTTGAATGAGAATACCAAAGAGGTTAAAGGAAGCGGGGCAGACTCAGCTTCCCACATCCCGTCAATCGCAGCAATTCTCATTTTTTGCATTTTGTTAGCGACATAGACGTTGTCATCGAGCGTTTATAAAATTCGATATTAGGGTTGCGCAATAAGTAAAAAGCGCTGATTACCAGAATAAATATTGCTCCCATCACGTACCCTATTCACGTACCCTATATTGATTATATGAAGAACGAATTTCGCTTGGGCGACGGGATTAAAAAGAAGCGCTTTGAAACTGCTGATTTCCATTCACAAGCCTTTGCGACTAAGATCTAGAATTTCGAGAAGCTGGAACCAATAGCGACCAACCCCGTGACGATTAAATGGCCGACTTTAGGTTAAACGCTCCCACCCAAAAAATAACCCCACAAATATGGTTTCCATGAAAAACCCCCATTAGAACTTCTAGATTAACGAGAGACCCAAAAACACCTACGTATTGTGAAAAATGAGTCCAATTGATGCCGAATTGAAATTCCATGATGATGCCGGTGGAGACGCCCATGGCAAAGTTAATACCGAATAAAATGCCCTAATATTTCGTCATTTTCCTCCAAATTTCTTGATCTGTCATGATGTAGATGGTTTCCATGATTCCTATATAAAAAAGCTGATAACTAAGAGTTAAGAGAACAAAGATAAAGTGATACATGGAGTAATAACAAATTGCCAGCGGTATATAAAGAATCGTTTCATAACCGGCCATGAATGACTACTCCTTGTTGTTGGGATAATTTAAAACATGTTGCTGCATGAGGCGCGAGGTTAACTGCTTGGATACGGGATCAGAAAAACGAAAATACCAAAGTTATAAAGCAAGCACAAATAATTTAAGGGTAATCACGATAGTGATTTCGTGTCGGAGTGAAGTAAATGCTGCCATAGAAACTAAACACTCTGCCGCTCTTGAGAAGAAACAACAACTTTGATAAATTGCTCGATGTGTTGCCCAAGCATCCAAGGACAGATTCACAGCATGTCCGCATAAAAGCGCCACGACTTCGAGGGCCGTGCTTTACTTAATTTATTTTAAATTTTCACTTTAAGAAATTGTGTCTTAAGAGAGTTTCTAATTTTTTAGTGGGGAATATTCAGGAAAAATTAGGCGGTGGGTGGAATATAAAATGTTTGTTCGAGTAAATGTTGACCCGATAACGCCGCGTGGGAAACAAGGTCGATGAAAACTACTCGGGTGGTATTGGTGAGGAAAGCTATTTTTTCTTGTATAGCCTTTTTCTGGTGTTCTTAATCGCTTTTCATGGTATTCTGAATTTTAAGAATGCAATGATTGTAAAAGCTGCGTTTAGTTTTGGTAATGCCCAATAAATTTAATAAAGTGTGGGCCGATTGTTTGATAATTTGGTCGAAGGATTTGCTAAGGTATCACTGTCTTGGCTGATTATGGGGATTAATATTGCAAAATAAGCGTAACATGCGTTCTTCTTGCATGGGCAAGGAAAAGTACCAACCTGTAATAGCGTGTCATTCTTGCGGTAAGAGGTTCAGAGGTTCCTCTTCCTGTAATTTCGGTGGAGCAAAAGCTGGCCCGTCCTATTCGGAATTTACTGTAATAATAAGAAAAGAGCGTGGTTATTAATTGGGTTGCCCCTGTTGAGAAATCTTTAATTATTTCTTTTAATGGCAAAAATTTTGTTTTTGTGGATTGAGTTCTTTAAAACTTTGGGCTTTAGAGGGTTTTTTGTCCTTTTGCCAAATAGTTCGGGTTTGAAAAAACCCCTTGATCGAGATTAATCAGAAAAATTAACTTTGGAAAATAAATGACTTTTCCTTTTTGTAATTATTCAATCATTTCTGGTTGCACTTCTTTTGTTTTAGAAGGATTGGAAGCCATAATATCATAAGAAATGATCTAAGACATAATAAAATCCTTGCTTGATATATCTTCATCCACTATTGTAAATTTGATTCTACATTCTCTCAATTCCTAATCAGGAGAAACACTATGTCCATTGAAGTTGGTCAGAAGGCACCTATTTTTACACTGCCTACAGATGAAAGCGAAATACTCTCGCTGGATGATTTAAAAGGAAAAAAGGTTATTTTGTATTTTTATCCTAAAGACGATACGCCAGGGTGTACCAAAGAAGCGTGTGGGTTTCGCGATCTCTGGTCCCAATTATCGAAGACCGGAGCTGTTGTTTTAGGTATTTCAAAAGACAGCGTTAAAGCTCATCAAACATTCAAACAGAAATATAATTTGCCATTTACGCTGCTATCCGATAAAGATAATACTGTTTGCGAACAATACGGTGTGGTGGTTGATAAAAATCGATTTGGAAAGAAGTACAAAGGTATTGAACGCACGACTTTTATTATTGATGAAGAAGGGGTGATTTCGGCTATTTGGCCTAAAGTTAAGGTAGACGGTCACGTCGCTGAAGTTGTAGGAAGACTGTAATGAAAAGGATTTTGATTACCGATGCTAATCGTTGGATTGGGTTTGAGCTTTTGAAACAGTATCTTGCAGCATGTCGGTAGGTTGACGGTTGATACAAGGATAAAAAGCTTTTAATTCACTTTTGAATTGGCAGCAGAAAAAAAGCAATTGCTTACGCCGCACGAGTTCGATGTATTAGATGAAAAAGCAAGACAAGCATTGGATCAGCGTTTGAAATTGCCTAGTTTAAGTTCGGCGCTAGGGACGTTGTTGAAAATAAACAGCGTAATTCTTTAAAGGAATTAAAAGCTTTTTAAATTCTTTGGGAGTGGAGCTTCCTCTAGGAACCGCTGAAGATAAGCATGATAAAAATATGATTTATGGCTTGGGAAACGTGCTCAGCTTAACGATTTATTTGCTGCTCGTATCGATAGACAATGTGCTTCAGAAATTCGGATTGAATGGAAAATCTCATCCAGATATATTTTTAGAAGCCGCGGCTCGGTTGCAAATAGTACCTTTAAACTGTGTGATATTTGAAGACGCACTTTCTGATGTGCAAGGATGAGCGCGTGGGGTTATTTTTGGCAGAGTTGTTGGTATGGCTCGTCAACGGGGTGTGTGCGAGCCATTAAAATAAATGGGTTCTGATTGGGTGCTCGATGATTTTGACGCTATTACCGTTAATCAATGAGTTGAAAAATGCTGAATTCTCTGTCGAATGCATTGGAATGTGTACCCTGCATTTCTGAACAATCTGCCTGCAAAAAGATGGTCGTGTTTACAGAAATTAATTGGATTAGAATTCTTATTCTGTGCGGAGAATAAGGGTTTTGAAATTTTTAATCCGCTTTCTAAAAGCACTATTATCATCACTACAAAATATAAAGAAACCATATCGAATGCGTATAATTTATTACACCAATAATTTATTACACCAATTACTGTAAAATATCCAGGGTATCATTATTGAGCATAAAACCTTATTCTTAATCAATCCATTATAGTTTAGTAAAAGCTGAAGATGTGCTCATCATTGCTGCACCCGAAATTAAAAAAGAATCAGGGAAAGAAAGTTTTTGAATTGGTTCCCCATATAGATTGGGATAAAGGTAAGGCTTTACTACACATATTAGAAATCCTTAGTCACCATTATGCACGTATTTATCCAATTTTTCTCGTCGACGAAGTGATAGATGAAGATGCATATAGCTATTAAAGATTTTTGGACAGCATGGTTATCTTAGTTTCTAAGCAGATGAGCACGTGCAGTTATGATGCTGGAAGATCCAACGGGAAATGTTATGTATGTTGGGGAACAGATATTTTATAATCCGCGGCGCTTGGGAAGAGGCGCGCGGTGATAAGGTTTATTGCCCCAGAACCTACATTACGCTCTGTTACAAGTCAAATTATAAACGCCAATCGGTAATAAAGATTTAGTTAATTGCTCTAACTGGTTTCCAATAACATGGCGATTGCTTGATAAATGATAAAACCCAAGCGCTGGCCCGGAAAATTTTTGAGGCTTTTCGTTATAGGGACGTCCAGAATAGAAGTAAAATTTAATCTAAACGTGCGTTTTAAAGGTTAATTGACCTTGTAAAATCCTGATTTTATAGGTAATTAGAAAACGTCTGTGCAAATTGACCCACCACAATTTTGATTGCAACTTCCTGGTTAAGTGGAGTAGAATTGGAGTGAGTGAGCTAAGGATGAGGAAATAACGCTTAATAAGTGTCCTTTTAATTGAAATTATGTGTTGATTCGCCGCGGTGTGTGTTTAATATTGGAGCAAATCAAAGGAATTCGTATCGTGGGTGAAGCAGGCACTGGTAGAGAAGGGCTGGCATTGCACCGAGAAAAAGAACCTGACGTCGTGGTTCTTGATTTTCAGTTACCAGATACGAACGGACTTGAGCTGGTTCGCAAGCTTTTTCGGCGTGATCCAGAAGTAAAAATCTTGTGCTGGCAGCCATGAATGGGGAGTTGTTAGCCATGCGCTTATTGGAACTCGGTGTTCGCAGTTTTATCACAAAAAGCAGTGATTCTGCGAAGAAATTAGCGAGCCATTCGTGCGGTGCACAGCGGCCAACGCTATATTGGTTCTGCAATAGCCAGCCGGTTAGCGTTGAGTAAGACGAGGACGGATAAATCGCCCTTTGACCAGTTAAGCAATCGACAAATGGAGGTGTTGTGCTATTATTGGCCAAAGGAATAAACGCCGAAGCGATTGGAAAACAATTACATATTACGGAAAAAACGGTAAATTCTCATTGTTATCGAATGCTTGAGAAACATAGAGGGACTCCTCATCTTGATAGAATTAAAGTCTCGCTTGCTTGTAAAGTGATCTCCTTAACACACTTGGCCAGAGTTGCTACTTCAGTTTCTGGCAATGACAAAAAGAAGTTTATCCCTTTAATTAAAGAGAGTATGTCAACTTTGTTTTTCATCTATCGCTATCCTTAATAATATTATCTATTTTCAAACTTTTTCGTATGCTATCTCCTTCTAATAACTTAATTACATGGACATGGAGGCAATTCTGGATATAGCAAAATACGAGCCACAACATGAGTTATTTTATCTATTCAATACCCCAAGTAGGGAGCTTCTATAACCAATTGTAAGATACTGTGTTGAGAAACAGAAGATTCATACAACTGCCTTCTGTTTAAAACTAAAAAATATAATTGCTAATAGAAGTTGATGGTAACTGGTTGAGTCCAACGTCGTTGAGTTCAAACTACAATAATTGGATGAAAAATTAAGTATTACGGTGTTGGATAGCGTAAGTGATTTTGCAATCCAAGCGCGCCCTTTGCAGATCCTCAAAAAATTAACACCCATCGATATTTTTTATAACGTATTAATTTCATGGTGGCCAGAGGCAGAATCGAACTGCCGACACGAGGATTTTCAGTCCTCTGCTCTACCGACTGAGCTATCTGGCCGCCCAGGGGGCTTATAGTGCTTGAAGTTGGGGGGTTAAGTCAATATCATTTCTCGGTTTCAAGTTTGTGCTCGGTCCAGGTTTTGAATCCGCCTTCCATTTTCATGACAGGGAAGCTTTGGTTCAGCAAACCTTGCCGCGGCTTTGGCAGCGAGGTGCTAGACTTATGAATAGCATAATCATAATACAATAATATTCGTTTTTTCTTTGTCTAATTTTTCAGCGGCTTTTTCCCATTCGTTACCAGGGTAAATTAATAGCGCTGGGGACGTGGCCCTTTTTATAGTCCTCCTCCGGGGGGGCGTGGACATCCAGTACTTTGAATCTTTGCATTCTTTATTAAGCATCCTGGAGCTTTCTACAGGCCTCGTGGTAAAAGTCATTTTTTCTCAAAAAATTCTTTTGCCTTTTGTGGATCTTTGGTTAAAGATGAATTCATAATAATCCTCCTTGAACTTAAACTAAAAGATAAGAATATTTTGGTATATTTTTCTGTTCCCAGTAAATAGAGACATAACTATGGTATTGGTTCTTCCTATTTACTCGCTAAACTCCTTCAAAATAAACTTTGAGGTCTTTGTTTCTTTTTTCTCTATTTTTTTTATGATGATCCTCAGCTACGACCAGGGAAAATACTTCCTTTGTGCGCTCCTGATGAAGATGAGAATATCAATGGTGTTTGTGTATGCCTTATGATGGAGTATTGGCAAGAGAGACTTATTGTTTAAATTTTGATAACATTTCTTGCGTGCCGCTGGTACAAGCTCCAAATTGTCCGAAGGGCGGTATCTTCAAAGATCAGGAGACCTGCAATCAGTTGCTTTTCAAAATGAGCCCAAATCGCTGTGCCTCATTAGTAGATGAGCAATTTTGCTGTCAGCACCACTTTCGCGTGCGCCAAAAAGACAGTGGCGCAGAGACTTATCAATCTGATGTAGATTATTCCTTTTCAGAGGTGTAGCCGGCTGGCTTTTCGCTTCCGGTGCCAAAAAGGAAGTTTATCATTTCCTGTTCGAGGAATTGACGGGCTTTAGGGTCAATGAGGCTTAGGCGATACTCGTTAATAAGCATAGTTTGGTGTGACAACCAGGCTTGCCAGGCCTGTTCAGAAATATGGTTATAAATGCGCTCACCCAGTTCGCCGGGGTAGGGGGAATAGTTAAGAGCATCGGCTTCTTTACCTAATTTTTGACAAATAATACGTCGAGTCATAACACAAGCAGTCGTTGGGTTAATTGTTTCAATAGACGGGCTACTGGAGCGGCAATACCGCCCGGTAGCGCTGAATGTTCTTTATACCAAATCTGGGGAGGACATTCCATCACTCGAGGCTGTCTTATTTTAATTTGTAATAAAACAGGTTTGATTTCGAATTCGAAGTGGCTGAACTGATGGAAAATAGAATTCCATCGTTCGCAGATAACGGCTTCAAAACCGAGTTTGGTTTGGCACCATTTTTCAATATCCTCTTCAATGGAGCACTCCGGAAAGCTCCATAACCCCCCCCAAATGCCGGTGGGGGGGCGCTTTTCAAGTAAAATTTCTCCCCGGGAGCTTCGAAGCAATAATAAATAAGCCGCTTTTTGCGCCCGTGCAGTTTTAGCTTTTTTAATAGGAAAATTCATTTGTTGTGAGAGACGATGAGCTTTGCAACTCGATTTTAACGGACACAACGAACACTTGGGCTTCGTTCGTGTACAAATCATTGCACCGATATCCATCATGGCTTGATTGTAATCCCAACAGCGGTTTTGTGGGGTATATTTTTCAGCTAAGTTCCATAAGATATTAATTCCAATCTGTTGATTAATTGGAATATCAAGAGCATTGTAACGTGCAAGAATTCGCTTGACGTTACCATCTAAAATAACAGCGTACTGATGCATTCCTAAGGATAAAACAGCGCCGGCAGTTGAGCGGCCAATGCCTGGTAGGCCTGATAAGGTTTCTAGGGTTGAAGGAAAGCGGCCATGATAAGCCATATGAATAATTTGAGCCGTGCGATGCAAGTTGTGCGCACGGGCATAATAGCCCAAGCCTGACCAATGGGCGAGAACTTCATCAAGCGGGGCTAACGCAAGAGCTTCTACGGTGGGAAATCGTTTAATAAACCGCTCAAAATAAAGGATGACTGTTGAAACCTGCGTTTGCTGCAACATGATTTCAGACACCCATACGCAATAGGGGGTCAGTTTTTTTTGCCAAGGAAGGTCATGACGGCCATAGCGGTCAAACCAGCGTAACACCTCTTGTGCAAATTGTTTAGGATCCATTCTAATTAGAGAAAGTAATTTTTTAAATTCAATTTTTTAATTCCGCCGGTGTATTGCTTTACTTTTTTCTCAAGTTCATTAGTTAATATTTTACTAGCCAGGTCTGAAAAATCGGGCCGAATAGTCGGCGAATTAACCGTCCCATGGATGAGAATAGGCACTTCGAACTGAAGTAGGGGCGCCCAATTTTGTGTACGCTGCGGTTAGCGTGTAATTGATACGGTTGTCCATCAAATTTATCGTGCCAAGCCCCTTCGCGGTAATTGGGGCCGCATTCATTTTGAGATCGTTGTTATTTAGAATCCCATTTTTAACCATATAAGTTCCTGTCAAATTTGAAAAGTCAGCTGGCTTAGAATTTTTAATTGAGGCGCTGATCGATGAGTTAACAACGTGTTGGCTTGTGCAAGGAACCCATTAATATTAATACCCAAAATAGTCTCATTCTGAACGGCAAATTTACCGCTTCCATTTAAATGACTTAAAAACTCTTCTTTAGAGTTACCTGAAGTAATTAATACCGTATCAAAAGAGAGTTGACCTGCTAAAGGAGACTTTCCTCGCAACGCGGTAAGCAGTTGTTTTAAATCGGTGTTTACGGTTCCTAATTTAATAGATAGCCTAGGAGTCGTTTGTAGTTGATTAATTTCTGTTTTTCCATTTAACTGCATATTCGCTAATTTTGAATTGAGCGGAGAGATAGAGATATTTTGTTGATTGAGATTCACGGCTAAGTTGGTAACAATATTGACAGGCACTGGTAGTAAGCTGGGTCGCAGGAGAGTACCATTAAACTTTATGTTAGAGAGACTGTAATTAGACTGCTGAAAATTTAAATTAGCATCACCAGTACCAGTAAGAATAGCATTGAATGTGTTTTTGGATTGATTTGAAGCTAAAGTAAATTGCATTGACACAGGGAAATTAACAGCATTTCCAATATGGCCAGTTGTTAAATTTATTCCTTTTAAAGAAGTTATCGAGGATGATTTTTGATCAATTAAGTTAATGGTTGTATTACTAATATTAATACCAGCGATTTTTAATTCGGTAACCGGAGGCATCATCTTTTCCCGCTTTTATGTTTAATCAAGTTAATCGTGGCTTTATCCAGAGTAATTTTATCAAATTCAACGCGGCCGATTAAGAGAGGCCAGAAGTGTACTTTAATTTTAATTTCTCCAATATTCGCTAAATTTTCGCCTTGAAAATCGACGGGATTGCTCAATTCAACTTGCTTAAAGTCAACACCTAACCAGGGGATGAAAGACCATCCAACGTTGCCTTTCAACATTAAATGAAATGGCGACCCGTTTGGGGTTATATACATAGTAGTCAATACGGTCTTTATAGTCCTTGGAGTTTAGAAGCTTGGTCAAGGCTATAACTGAGATAGCGGATACCAGAAATAAGGCTGCAACCACAGTGACTAGAATCTTGATAAAAGAACGCATAAAAGGGCCCTTCAGTCAATCGATTAAGCGGGTGATGGGAGCCGAACCCACGTTCTAAGCTTGGGAAGCTTATGTTCTACCATTGAACTACACCCGCAAAAATTCATAGAATACTACCTAATTCAGAGTGGAGAATCTAGTTAGAATGAATGAGAAGTTGATTAAAAAGCGATCAATCAGAAGTTTTGTATGCAGGGAAGGGCGATTAACAACCTCACAAAAACGAGCGTTAGAAACTTTATGGATGAAGTATGGGATAATATTTACTGAAAAGAAAATTGTTTTTGAAGAAATTTTTAGAAATTCTTTCAATGTCATCTTAGAAATTGGTTTTGGTAATGGGTCGTCGTTACTTGCAATGGCGAAATCGCATTCAAATCTTAATTATTTGGGCGTTGAGATTTACCGTCCCGGCATTGCTTCGCTTTTGTTGGGTCTGGAAAAAGAGAGTCTTAGCAACCTTCGTATTTTCCAGGAAGACGCTGTTTCGGTATTAAAATACAGTATCCCAGAGGATTCATTAGCTGGCATTCATATTTTCTTTCCTGACCCTTGGCCCAAAAAGCGTCATCATAAACGGCGTTTGATTCAAGCTGATTTTGTGGCTTTGATGGTGAAAAAATTAAAGCCGGGTGGGGGATTGTATTTAGCAACTGATTGGGAAAATTACGCTTTGCAAATGATAAATGTGTTGAGTCACTTCGATAGTTTGAAAAATAAAGCGGGACCAGGGAAGTTTTTGTTTCAGAATGAGCATCGCCTGATGACCAAATTTGAAAGGCGGGGGAAGAGCCTGGGTTATCGGATTTGGGATTTAGGCTTTGTGCGATTATCACCTGAATCCCGCGGACGAGGTGCAAGATGACGACGGGGCCGAGGGATAGCAGTAGGCTTTTTTTAAAAATAAAGATCGAACTGTGCCGTTACCACGTTTTCGCTTTTACCCAAACCAGCAACAATCTTGTCTGTGGTTGGATTGGTTATTGTGGAAATCGCATTGCGCGTATAATTCACGTCGTGACGATATTCCAATGCAAAGTTAGTATCCTTCCAAATATTAACATTGTAGAAAACACTGTAACGATCCTGCGGTAGAGCTACGGCTAATGCTTGGGTAGTGTGACCGTAAGCAATGCCGATAGAGCTGGGCTTTGGGCCGGTTTTAAACATGTAATTTGCTTCAGCATGAAAGGCGGATGGACGAGCACCTCGGTTTGCAAAATTGACATCATGGATATCAAATATCTTTAGAGCATTAACGTATTCTACAATAAATACCACTGGTTTGATAGCTAATGATCCATAAACACCCATCGCCGGTACTCTGTGTCGTAATGTTTCATCGTCTAAAAATGCCATTGCCTGCATTCCTTGCGAATCTGCTAAGTTAGAGATAAAGCTAGCGCCTATTTCACCACTAACGCGATCGCCATTACTAAACTCATACCCGACATCAGTTCCCCATTGATTATTGTGATTACTGTGGTAAAAATTATTTGTGAGGCTTTGATAACCATACAACTCCGCGTGTAACGCATTGTTGCCGGTTTGTTGATAGCCTAACGTTATCGCCCGGGCACGTGTTCGACCAAGCGCTTGAGTCATTGGTATAGTGATCATCATACTGCTATAGCGACCAAAAGGAACATACACTTGGCCGACGCTGAGATAAAATGGAAATTGGCTTAAATTTCCAATCATGATGAAAGCCCGATTCATAAAAACACGGGAACCATTTAAAAGCTCATCGGGATCATAATCGAGAGCCATATAACCTGATACCCAAGGATTGGCTTGGACATAAGTATCAAACTCAGCACCACTAAAATTAATATTGGCATTTCTTGAACCTGCGTAAGTACTTCCATATGAAGTTTGGCCTTCTAACTTTCCGCTAAAAACGACGCGGGGCATTTTTGGAAGGGGCGGCACCCCTAATGCGCGACATTCTTTTTCCAATTGGTGCTGTAATAAAAGCAAACGAACATCTTCACGGACGCTAGGAATGTTAATAACTAAATCAGAGCCATCAAAAGCGGGTGTTTTGTGCAAGTAAGGACCAATGCTTAAGGGCGACAAGCGGTATTTATAGGATTTCTTCTGTCGCTCTTTCTTCTGTTGAGTACGCAACTTATTAATTTGAGCCTGAAGGTAATCGATACGTTTGGTGATTTGTTGGTTCGTGGTAGTAGGGGTACTAGCTAGAGTCGTGCTTAACGCGCCAGAAATGCATAGACCCAACGCAGAAATGATCAGCTTGGACATCATAGTTCTTTTTCCTCTTAGAATTTCGGGTGAAGTAATAATCCTGTCACAAGTCACCTCACATTTTTGTGTCCCACCATGGCCAAATTGTGCACTACTACACTACTTAGTTATTTTTAGATGTATATCATACTAATTAGCGATAGAGCAAGTCTAAAGTTTAATTCGGATACGATTATGTATAGATTTTCAACAAACAACCCAATGAAAAGTGCGCTCTTTAAAGGGGGCGTTATAATGCGCCAACACAGAATTTCTATTTTAAATAAAGAGCAGGTGATGAAAGATATTAAA
>NZ_VFIV01000076.1 GCF_019425495.1 Coxiella endosymbiont of Ornithodoros amblus | reverse complement strand
AAAATAGAAATTCTGTGTTGGCGCATTATAACGCCCCCTTTAAAGAGCGCACTTTTCATTGGGTTGTTTAAAAATAACTACTATTTAAAAGAAAGTAGCTTGCATGGAGCGAAGCGAAATACGGGAATTTAATAAATAATAGAGAGATTCTTAACTATACGCTGAATGAGATGCGTTTTTTTATCTTTAAGAGCTTGACATATTGGCTCCATTTGAAAGTTCGCCAAAAAATACTGAATAAGAAATGAGAAGTATATCCTTCACGTCAAAAGGTTTTTTCTAACTCTTAGAAAAGAAATTGAAAAATAGTAAGACCATTTAATTTAAATTTCAAAATATCAGGATATTTGCTATGCATATTCTTCATGGAGGCTAAATCAGTCTTTAGAGAAGCGGTAAAAAAACTTTATTATGTTTCTGTTTTTCGGTTGGAGGAAAAAACGAAGCCTCATAACCTACCTAAAGTTGTTTTTCAAATTAGCAGTATTTCAAGAGGGAAAACTGAAATTGTCGATTATTAAATTGGAACTATTTTTGTTGACCCATTAGCGAGAATTTCGCGCCAGTACTTCAGCAGAAAAGAGAGAGATGTGGTAAAATCCCGCCCATGCAAAGTACCTCTCAACAATTTGACGTCATCGTCGTTGGTGGCGGCCATGCAGGCGCTGAGGCTGCGCTGGTGGCGGCGCGGATGGACGCGCGAACGCTATTGCTGACTCATAACATAGAAACGCTGGGTCAAATGTCCTGCAATCCCGCCATCGGTGGGATTGGTAAAAGCCACCTCGTCAAAGAAATCGATGCGCTTAGCGGAACAATGGCACTTGCGGCCGACCAAGCGGGTATTCATTTTCGAACCCTGAATGCACGCAAAGGTCCAGCAGTTCGTGCAACTCGCGCACAAGCTGATCGGGTCTTATATAAGGCTGCTATCCGCCACGCTTTAGAAAACCAACCTCATTTGTGGCTATTCCAACAAGGCGTCGATGATCTTATTATTCAAAATAATCGAGCAGCAGGCGTCGTGACCCAAATGGGCATCGCTTTTTATGCTCCGACGGTCATTTTAACCATCGGCACTTTCCTAGGCGGAAAAATCCACATCGGCATGAACTATTACCACGGCGGCCGCGCCGGCGACCCCCCCGCCCTCGCGCTGGCGGAGCGTCTTCGCGAAATGCCTTTTCGAGTAGAACGTTTAAAAACGGGCACACCGCCGCGGATCGATGGACGCACCATTGATTATTCCAAATTGATCGAACAACCTAGCGATCAGCCTTTGCCATTAATGTCTTATTGGAGTCATGGCGAAAACCGCCCTCATCAGGTCTCTTGTTTTATTACTCAAACGAACGAAAAAACCCATGGTATCATTCGCAATGCCTTAAAAACCTCACCGCTTTTCTCCGGCGTCATCGAAGGGGTGGGCCCGCGCTATTGTCCGTCCATCGAAGATAAAATCGTGCGCTTTACGGATCGAAATTCACACCAACTTTTTTTAGAACCTGAAGGATTAAACACTCCTGAAGTCTATCCGAATGGTGTCTCGACCAGCTTGTCATTTGACGCCCAACTCGATTTTATTCACAGCATAAAAGGCTTGGAAAAATGTCACATTACGCGCCCGGGTTATGCCATTGAATATGATTATTTTGATCCGCGCGATTTAAAACCCTCTCTTGAAACTAAATACGTTCCCGGACTCTATTTCGCCGGTCAAATTAACGGTACTACTGGCTACGAAGAAGCAGCTGCCCAAGGCTTAATCGCGGGGATTAATGCCGCCTTGCAAATAAAAGAGCGCGCACCTTGGACACCGGCGCGGGATGAAGCGTATATCGGCGTGTTAATTGATGACTTAACGACTCGTGGCACGAATGAACCGTACCGCATGTTCACCAGTCGCGCTGAATACCGACTGCTTTTAAGACAGGATAATGCGGATTTACGGTTAACCGAAAAAGGCCGCAAGTTAGGCTGCGTCGATGACGAACGTTGGAATCTCTTTGTAAAGAAAAAAGAAACGATTGAAAAAGAACAACAACGCTTAAAGAAACAACGGATCTGGCCAAAGTCCACGGCTGCCAAAGCCATTGAGAGTCGTTTTCAACAACTCTTGGAACGAGATTATTCTACCATGGATCTTTTACGACGCCCTGAAATTAATTACCCGGCGCTGATGCAAATTGAAGAATTGGGCCCTGCCGTGTTAGAACCCTCTGTTGCTGAGCAAATTGATATTCAAGCAAAATACGAAGGCTATTTAACCCATCAATTGGCCGAAATTGCCCGGCAAAAAAAATACCAGACTGCGCAGATTCCCTCCTCTCTCGATTATAATCAAGTAAACGGTTTGTCCAACGAAGTTCGACAAAAATTAAATGAAACAAAACCTACCACCCTTGGGCAAGCTAGCCGTATCCCAGGAATCACGCCAGCGGCGATTTCGTTGTTACTCGTTCACTTGAAGAAAAAAGAACTCTATCCTTAACCCCGCTCCGAGCGGAGAAAGAATAATCACCATGATAGAAAAACTAAAACAAGGCATCGACCAATTGGGACTTAAGATCCCAGAAACTATCCGAGAATCAATGCTCACCTTTCTCGTTTTTCTACAAAAATGGAACTGGGCTTATAACCTCACAGCTATTACCGAAATAGCAAGCATGGTCACCCACCATATTTTAGACAGCCTATCTATCCTCCCATATCTGTAAGGGCGGGCGATAAAATCCTCGACGTCGGCAGTGGAGCCGCCTTCCCCCGGTATTCCATTGGCTTTTTTTTCCTGAAAAGCAATTTACCTTGATCGATAGCAAAGCTAAAAAACAGCCTTTTGCTTCAGGCAGCTTCTCGCTTTAAGACAACCAATGTCACTATCATTCAAGAGCGTATTGACTTTTATCAGCCAGCTTTTTATTTTGATGCAATCACCTGCCGGACATTGGGAAGCATTAGTGAGACTATGGAACAAACGAATCATTTGCTGCGTCCGGGCGGGCAATGGTTGATAATGAAGGGGACTTATCCTGAAAAAGAATTACGCGATTCAGGCTTGTCGGCTATTGTACACGTTTTAAATGTCCCAGGATTAAAGGCGGAGCGTCATCTTGTTAGAGTTAAAAATAATAATGGCTAGCGTCTAATGACGATCGTTATCGCCATTGCTAATCAAAAAGGAGGTGTAGGGAAGACCACTTCTGCGGTGAATTTGGCGGCTTCCTTAGGGGCGGCTAAACGCCGTTCTTTACTAATTGATTTAGACCCGCAAGGTAGCGCCACGGTAGGATCAGGCGTCAATAAACAAACGATAACGTCTTCTGTCAACGAGGTACTTTTAGGTGAAGTGACGGCGGAAAAAGCGATCGTCCCTGCTTGTTGGAAATACGATTTATTACCCGCGAATGGTGACCTTACGGTCGCTGAAGTGCGGCTTTTAAAAACGGGCCAGCGCGAGTGCTGTTTAGATGAAGCATTAAACGCGGTTAAAAATAATTACGATTTTATTTTAATTGATTGCCCTCCTTCTCTAAATATGTTGACAGTTAACGCTCTTGTCGCCGCCGGCAGCGTCTTAATACCGATCCAGTGCGAATACTACGCCTTGGAAGGATTAACAAGTTTATTGTCGAGTATTGAGCGGATTCGTAAAAGCATCAATCCAGCGTTAAAAATAGAAGGATTATTGCGAACAATGTATGATGGCCGTAACCGATTAACGGTTGAAGTTTCTGAACAATTACTTACTCATTTTGGAGGGAAGGTATACCAAACCGTCATCCCCCGAAATGTGCGTTTGGCGGAAGCGCCGAGTCATGGGTTGCCTGTTATAAATTATGATAAAAATTCACAAGGCGCTGCTGCCTATTTAGCATTAGCAGGAGAAATCATGCGGCATCATGAGGCGTGTCAATGACACAAAAACGCGGACTGGGCCGAGGACTGAGTGATTTGGGATTAAACGAATTACTCACCGAAATTGATGACGCCTCGTTAGCGGATTCTAAAACAGAATTAAAAAAATTAATGATCGATGTTATTCAACCTGGTCATTATCAGCCACGTCGACAAATGGGTAAAGACACTTTAGAAGAATTAGCAAACTCAATCCGTGCACAAGGCATCATTCAACCGATCGTTGTTCGGCCAGTCGGTCAACGTTATGAAATAATTGCAGGGGAACGACGTTGGCGTGCAGCCCAATTAGCTGGCTTAAAAGAAGTTCCTGCAGTTATCCGTCCCATTACTGATGAGGTGGCGGTCACCATGTCGTTGATTGAAAATATACAACGACAAAATTTAAACGCCATTGAAGAAGCTGCCGCTTTGCAGCGATTATTGGACGAATTTAAAATGACCCATGAGGAGATAGCAGAAGCTGTCGGTAAATCCCGCACGAGCGTTACCAATAGCTTGCGCCTTTTAAAATTAAATCCAGATGTAAAAACATTGTTGGAACAAGGTCACTTGGATATGGGGCATGCACGGGCTTTATTAGCTTTAGAAGGTTTTCAGCAAAGCGAAGCAGCGAATATTATTGTAAACCGAGCGTTATCGGTTCGTGAAACCGAAAAATTAATTCAGTACTGGCAATCGGAAAGTAAATCATCTGCCAACCGCCCAGCAATAGACCCGGATGTGGCGCGCTTACAGCATCATTTATCCGATAAATTGGGTGCGGCCATCACCATTCGACATGGGGCGAAAGGAAAAGGAAAACTCATCATTCATTACAACAGCGCCGATGAATTGGAAGGGATCTTAGATCGAATTCGGTAGTTAAAAATTATGGATAAATCATTAACAGAAATCGAATCGAGCGTAAGTTATTTCTGTCACCCACCAATTTCTGTTGGAGTCTGGTGCTGAGCGCGCCGCCCGCACCGTTTCTCTCGATGCAGGGTTAGAGCACAATTGAGGATAGGCAGTCTAGAAAAAGCAGAATTATTTGGCCGCATTGAAAAATCGTTACCCGCTGCACTAAATTACTTCAATAGTTTATTCCCGCCTATTAGAAGTGATTACAGTCAAAGCATTAACGTATATATCAGTGGATTACCCACATTAGATATTGAAGCTACAGACCACCCTGCGTTAATCTAAATTACCTCTTGGGGCAGAGGGGATTGTGGGTCTCCATCATGATATATAAATAGCGTTAAGAGAAATCCCCAGAATACCCTAGGGATTACGGGCACGAGCGATCGTGCGGGAATTGATTTTATACAATTGTGACTGGATCAAGAT
>NZ_VFIV01000036.1 GCF_019425495.1 Coxiella endosymbiont of Ornithodoros amblus | reverse complement strand
TATTTTTACCTCAATCCCTTAAGTTGACACCGTAATCAGGGATTTGGCGCACACGGGCGCGCGCGGTCCCCATGAAGATGCGCCTGAACTTCCCTTTCGGAATGACGATGAAGCCTAAAATTGAAATGTCTGTGATTGCTGGGTGATGATATGCCCCCTAACTAGGCCCTAACTTCAATCATCTCAAAATCGGATTTCATAGCGCCACATTCGGGGCAGAGCCAATTCTCAGGGACCTCTTCCCACCGAGTCCCAGGCGCAATCCCATCTTCCGGCCAGCCTTTTTCTTCCTCGTAAATGAAGCCGCATAATAAGCACATGTACTTTTTGTATGGCATAATACTTGCCTAATCTCGTTTAATATTTAAGAGGAATGGAGAATGCTTGATCATTCCGCCGCACTTTTCAACAAAGCTCAAAATTATATGCCAGGCGGGGTTAATTCTCCAGTACGCGCCTCCGGCCACCGTGGGAGGCGTCCCGCGCTTCATTAAAAAAGCCTCCGGTCCTTTTTAATTGATGTGGTGAAAAAAATATATCGACTACATCGGCTCATGGGGGTCGATGATTTTAGGCCACGCTTACCGGGCCGTTGTTCAAGCGACCAAAGAAGCTGTGCAAAATGGTCTCAGTTTTGGTGTCCCTTGCGAAAAGAAATTAAATTTTCTACTCTTAATTACTGAGTCCATGCCTTCCATCGAAAAGGTGCGGATGGTAAATTCGGGTCCCGAAGCAACGATGAGTGCGTTACGCTTAGCACGGGGGGCGTACCGGTCGGTCTAAAATTATCAAGTTTGAGGGTTGTTATCATGGGCACGCGTTGCCTATTAGTCATAGTCAACGCCGCGGGTGGCTCGGGGGCCTTAACTTTTGGGATGCTAAGCTCGCCGGGAGTCCCGTTGAGAACGCTCCAAGATACATTAACAGCCGCGTTTAACGACTTAGATTCTGTGGCGGTACTTTTAAAATATTCAGAAGATATCGCTGCCATTATTGTTGAACCTATTGCTGCTAATATGAATTTAATTCCCGTCACGCCTGATTTTCTCACTGGGTTGCGTGAATTATGCGATCAATATGGAAGTCTTTTTAATTTTTGATGAGGTGATTACGAGCTTTCGTGTAGCCAAAGGCGGTGCTCAAAGTCTTTACAACGTTCGGCCCGACCTTCTCACCGCATTGGGTAAGATTATTGGTGGCGGTATGCCCCCGGTTGGGGCCTACGGTGGCCGCGTAAAATTATGAACCAATTGTCGCCAGAGGGGCATGTCTATCAGGCAGGAATTCTATCCGGTAATCCGGTTGCAATGGCGGCATGGCTTGCGACATTGAAAAAATTGACTACTGAAAACTTTTATTTTAATTTATAAAGAAAAAACTGAACGGTTAGTGATTGGCATTTTATCGCGCGCTAGAGCGGCTAAAATTCCGTTGACGGTTAATTTTTCTTGGGGGATTTTCAGTTTGATTTTTACAAGCGAGGAGCGCATAATCCATTATGCTCAAATAGTGAATTGCAATGCTAGGCATTTTCGCTTTTTTTCATTAAGATGTTCGATAACGGCGTCTACGTGGGGCCTTCTGCCTTTGAATCAGGATTTGTTTCCGCTGCTCACATGAATAAAGAGATTGATAAGACTCTAGATATTATCGAAAATATTTTTAGTATTTCAGAAACATCTTTAAGGGTATAGGTATAAAACAATACATCACTCGGCGCGTTGAAGTCTATCTTGGCCATCGGGTCATGGATGAGTGTTTCAAATGTTATTCTCTCCACGGACATCGAGCTTTGGTGCAAATGACTTTTGAGTTTTCAATCCAAAGTAAAATTGGTTATTGCGTTGATTTCATAAGAAATCAAATGCGTCGGCGCTCAATGGATCAATGATAAATTCGATCACGGTTTTGCAGCTAATCCTAAAAGGTAAATTTGTTATTGAAGCCTGTCAAAAAACTAAAACTAATAGTTAAGTATTATTTAATGTAATTTTGCTTAACGGAAAGGATAACTATTGTAATCCCACGGCAGAAAATATTTCCCGAGAAATATTTTTAGCCTTGGAAATTTTGTTTAAAGATTATCCGGGCCTAAAAATTCATCAATTGTGTTTTATGAAACTCCTTATTGGTGGATAGATACTGAAGGTTCCAGCATTTTGCCTACAGAAAGGAAAATTTTTGTCTGTTCGAGGCAAGGAAGTCCGCTAATATGCAAAGAAAAAAGGCAGACTGGAATATGATATTCAAAAAGTAAAATAATTATGATTTTTTCACGATTTTCAAGAACTTTATTAGTGGCGGTATTATCTGCCATTGTAGCCTTCACTAAAATATCACGGATTATGATTGATACCAATTGGCAGTTTGCTCGACATACGTTCAGTATGGATACCACCTTTAAAAGTGCCTCTCTTATGTAGCGCGCGATTACTAACCCTGCCTGGCAAACATTTTTTACGTCCTTATCATCGTCATGGAAAGTTTGTCAGAAATTTTGTTGTGGATTGCGGGCGCTCAATTATTTCGCCATTTAAATTCCTTACAATTTAATGAAGCCAAACCCCGGGAAAATGCCGACTTAGGGTTAGAAATTCTATTATATTTTTTTGGTTATTGTAATAGGGGGCCGAATGTTATGATATGGCAGTCGCCATATAATGCTCAATTTAGCGCTGGATTGTATGCAACTTTGCTGCTGTTGGTTTTAATTTATCTCAATCAAAATGACGATTAAAAAATAACCTTAATAGAAGTCTTCCCATCTAGGTTATTTTTTCCACCGCCCCCGCAGGCGGGGATGACGAAGCAGGCTGTGTCTGCTTTCTGGATAATGATATGACTTCTACTCAATCCTCACTTTCACCAGTTTTCAATTTTTAGAGAGGGTAAGTGTGCAATTCTTTTAAATTAGAAGTAACTAAGATTAAGCATTATTTAACACAGCACCGGCAATTAAAATACCATAACCTCCAATGGTCTTTACTAGACGGCATAAATAAGCCTGGGCTTTCGCTGCCTTATCGGCGTCGCCTTCGGTAAATGGAAGAATGGAAGTGCAATGAAAAAATCGTCAATTACTTTTTTAAAGTGTTGCCACGTTACTGGTTTAATTGAAGACCATACTGGATTTCCATCAAGGAGACGCTCGAAATAGCAATCTGGGAGGTGGATGTTTACTTGTCGCCTTTAACAAAATCACTGACGGTACACATGTCGAATAAAGATTTCATTTAAATGGGTGCTTTTTCGGTGGCTTTAATTTTTCCTTCTGCGACTCAAAAGCTTCAAAATCCTCAATGCCTCAAAAATTAAGCACCGAAATCGACCATAGCAATACTGTGATAAGCGACCCGTTCTTTTAACGCTTCACGAATAACAAAGTTACGACTTTTACGCAACCGATTAGCCAATTGGTTAGCTTCTTTCCCCAGTTCATCTTCGAGATAAATATTTAATTTACGTTTATCAGGCCCTTTTTCAAAATATAACATGTTGTTCAACAGATCACTCCCTTCTTCACGGCAATTAGCCTCTCCCACTTGCGGGTTCCTGAAGCTTCGAAGAAATCGTCGTATAAATAATTAAGGCCACGGTCGTATGCCTCTTCGCCATATCGGTCCGCAATAACTTCCCGCGCCATCTCAGCCACGTATGTGGCTTTTACTTGAGTAGTAGCCGCATGGTACTTTTCGGTGAGGGATGCTTTAATGGCTTTCAAATACTTTTCTTTGGTAATAGAGTTGACTTCTAACATTCGCTTTAACACATGGTTGCGTCGCAGAAGTGCCGCTTTAGGGTTTTCTAAGGGGTTATTTCGGGAGGGGGCTTGGGGTACAATCCGGCGATCATAGCCATCTGGGGTAATGTTAATTGATTGAGTGGCCTTCCATAATAAACTTCCGCTGCCGCTGCTACACCATAAGCGCGGTTACCAAAATAAATTTTGTTTAAATAAAGCTCGAGGATTTTATCCTTGCTAAGTTCCTTATCGATTTTTAAAGCTAACAATATTTCGTTAATTTTTCGAGTATAGGTTTTTTTACGGATTAAAAAGAAATTACGAGCAACTTGCATGGTGATCGTGCTCGCACCTTGCGAACGTTTTCTGGTAAGTAGGAGCGCTTTGGTGGCGCGAATAATGCTGATTAATCAACGCCCCCCGGGGGTTCTCATAGAAACGGGCATCTTCCGTAGCCAGTACTGCATTGATAAGTGGTTTTGGCACTTGATCCAGTGTCACCGGAATTCGTCGCTTAGTCCTAAATTGAGTAATTAATTTCCCATCGGCCGTGTAAATGCGCAAAGGGACTTGTAAATGCACATCGCGTAATATTTTAACGTTCGGAAGCCGCCATTCCATGTAAACATAAATGACAGCCATCACCAAGATGATAGTAAAAGCAAAGCTGAACAACACCCAAATGGTGTGTACGGCAAAATGGCGGACTTTACTCATGCCTAGAGTTTATCATAACCACTTAAACCCCGGTATTGCCTGAGGTAAGTCGGGGATTAAACTGGGTGGATGGCATTCTCACAAATTGGTATCGAAATTGAAAACCATGAAATCCGAGCCGTAAAAGTTCGCCGCTGGAAAGATTGTTTACATATAGAGGGTCTGGCATTATCCCTAATGAAAGACTTATCTTGCTCAAGCGTTGCTTGAGCTACAGACTCAATGGTCGGGTCTCCCGAAAGCCATCGTTTCAGTCGATTATCAGAAAGTTTTTAGCAAAATCATTTCTTTCGATTCTACTTGAACAAAAAACGAATGGTAGTGTTCTTTGCAACAACAACTCCGATCGCTTTTTAGGCTTAGTACTGAAGAAATGTATTGCGATTGCTATTGCTTAACTCCCACCCAAAAGCCTTGTAGTTACCATTTTTTCGCTGTTAAAATCTAACGTGGATGAAATCACGAGAGCTTGTAGCAAAGCAAAAATCAAGCTGATTACGGTGGATATTAATATCCTCGCTTCGACGAGGCTCATTAATTTTGTTAACGTAAAAATGGCGGTAACTTCTACGGAATTCCGAAATTTAATAAAAAAGTTTTTAATGGTGATTCCTTTGGTCCGCGTCTTTGGGTTGCTTTCTCGTTAGCGACTCGGGGTTTGGCTTAATGAATATTAACCTCCTACCATGACAACAAAAACTACAACGCCAACAAAATTATTTGTTTTATAGTTTTTGGCTGGCAAGTTTTATGCTTACGATAGCCGTCATCGGATGGCTAAATTTTTTGCTTCATCGTTCAATCCGTTTAGAAAAAAAGAAAATTCCCTTCTTAACTAAGCAATTAGTTGTTTTTCATCTCGTTGATAGAGCGAAAGCAAAGGAAATAAATAAAATACCGGCTCAATGGGACATTATTTCACCCATAAAATTCATCAAAGTGTATCTTAAAAACTATCGTTTGACAAGGGCACGTGGATTCTATCAGGCATTTCTAATGACGCCAAAAATTAAAAAATTGCTCAATTCTATTTTACTTTCTTATTTAAGTCAAAAATTCTATGTTTCATTCACGATTCGACTATCCTACACGCGTTAGAATAGCTTCCGTTCTAATCACTCATTTTGCTGCTGTTGAAAAAGCTTACTGCTTTTTTCTTTGTCTACACTTAATTGGGTTACACTATTTAAAAAATTTTTTAAAGGAAAAATAACATGACTTTTTCCTAACCAAAAACTAATCTTTCAATAATAATCTTTCGATAAAAATTTGTATAAGAAAGGGATAAAAAATTAAAAGGACCCATCGATGATAATCAATTAATAGCTACTATAATCTTACTTTGACAGAAAAATCATTCGCAGTTAATCTACATAGAATATAAAAAACAAGCAATAGATTCGACAATCCCATTAAACAATTTAATTTATTTTTTCAAGGTAATTTTTAATATGATTACTTTTTAAAAAAATCTTGTATTTGCCGCATTTTTTAGTTCTACCTCAAATTCGAATGCAAAAGAGAAATGATGAACTCACATTACAATGTACTATTGATGTTTTCCATCATTAAAACAGAAATCGGTCTTATTTTTTTACTTAGGATGTCTTATTCACTGGCTAAGCGCGACCTTTTCATTTTATCGCCATCTACCAAAGCTTCCATGAAACCATTGATTATGCCAATTCATTACGTGAATGCCAAATCACTGTCAGCCTTTCTCAACAGTAAAAAATGGTATTTTATCAAAATTCAGTTACACCGCCGCTGACGTTCGAGCCAATCAACTGTCGATTTGTAAGGGGCAGATTCATCTCGTTCAATCCCTAGTGATTCAACTGGATATTCCCATTCACCAAGTCTTAATTAAAGCGCGCATCATCAGTATCAGTGATCATAATTTACATTCTTTGGCGATATTATTTGGAACTAAGGGAAAGAACGCCTAATCTGACGATGGACTGATAGAAGATAAACCTAATTCCACTATTCAATTCGGAGTAGTGGATATACCCATTATAAAATTTAAAAATAGCCAATTGCTCAATTTGACACTTTCCGCGCTCGAACAAGAAGGCAGGGCACAAGTCCTTCCATGCTCAGAATTAATTGACTAATAATCGGCAAATAGCCATCATCAAATCTAGTGAAGAGATTCCTTATCAAGAAAAAACGGGGCGAGGCAACACAGCGCAACTTTCAAAAAGGCCATTTTACGTCTAAAAGTCATACCGGTGGTTTTATCCGGTAACCGCGTCCTTTTACAATTGAATGTCAATTAGGATAAGATGAGTTCTTTTTTGGTGAATGGTGTTCCCACTATCCAAACCCAGCAATTGAGCACTAAGGTGATTATTAATAACCGAGAAACGGTCGTATTGGGCGGCATTTATGAGCAATCGACACAACAGAAAGAGGTAGGTATACCAGGGCTACATAAATTCCTATTTTGGGTGGATTATTTCGGCATCGATAGCGATCTTCTGAGCATAAACGATTATTAATTTTTGTAACTCCACAGATTATTTCCAATTATGAAAACATCACCAATATTTATTTAATCGGCCCTATGGGCGCGGGAAAAACCAGCATCGGTAGCCAACTTGCTAAGTTGATGAAATGTACACTCTACGATTCCGACAAAGAGATTGAAAAAAAACTGGCGCTGATATAGCTTGTATTTTTTAAATGGAAGGGGAGGCTGGTTTTCGTCGACGTGAAAGAGAAATGATTGGAGCGCTTTGTAAACTGATAATATCGTTTTATCTACTGGAGGCGGCGTTGTGTTAGATGAAAAAAACCGACAACAAATATCTGAAACTGGTGTCGTTATTTATTTAACTGCTTCCATCGACACTCAATTAAGACGAATTGGTCAAAAAGATAAGATGAGACGTCCTCTTTTTATTAAAAATGATTCCAAAGAAAAATTACAATAGCTTATTAATGTCAGTGTTAACAACCGCTTTATCTTAAATATATTTATTGGAGGAAATCTTCTGAAAGATAAACTGCTGCTTCAACGCCACGTAAAAGGACGCCAAGTGATGATTATTAGCAATCAAATGGTAGCCGCTTTTACCTGGACCCCCTCAAAGCCATTTACCAAAACTTCAAATGCGATATGTTTATTTTTCCGGATGGCGAGCAATATAAAACCCTTGAATATTAGGAACGTATTCTCCACAAACTCGCTTCAAGCAATCACCATCCTGATACGACACTAATTGCGCTGGGCGGCAGAGTTATAGGCGATATTACGGGATTTTCAGCCGCCTGTTATCAGCGGGGAGTTTATTTTTCAAGTGCCGACAACTTTGTTAGCACAAGTAGATGCCTCTATCGGTGGTAAAACGGCCGTTAATCATCCTATCGAAAAAACCTCATCGGCGCCTTTCGTCAACCTAAAGCGGTTATTATTGATCTTAATACACTTAGCACTTTACCCGAACGTGAATTTAAAGCGGGGATGGCTGAAATAGTCAAAGCAGTTCTTATTAAAGATGAAAAATTTTTACTGATTTAGAGAATAAAATGTCGGACCTGCTGAAACGTAATTTTACTTTTTTGCAAGCTGCTATTAAGCGCGCAGCGGAAATTAAGCACGATATCGTGAATGCAGACGAAAAAGAAAGGAGTGGCGAGCGAGCTTTATTGAACCTCGGTCATACCTTTGCTCATGCTATTGAGCGCTTACTCGGTTATGGTCAATGGTTACACGGCGAGCAGTCTTAGTGGGGCTGGCGCTCGCCGCTCAACTGTCGCATCACAAAAATTGGGTTGATTTTTCGTCTTTGAAACGAATTTGTCGTTTGCTTACCAAAATTTCTCTGCCGATTGGTCTACCAAAAAGCATCCATCCGGATGAATTATTATCGACTATGCATATGGATAAAAAGATAGCAAACGAACGCTTGCACCTAATATTGTTAGAAGGCCTTGGGTATGCTGTCTTTTCTGAGCAGGTCGATGATCGAGAGTTGAAGGTCTTTTTGGCGAATGCTTAAGAAAGCAGTATAATTTTTTATCTTCCCGCAAGCGGGAGAGGAATTGTGGAAGGGCGGTGCTATGCGAAGCTCACCTCCACCTATGTGAAAATTAAAATAATATTATTTTAAAGTGCTATTAAAGCGAAATTACTAATGGATGTACAAAATGAATCTCCTTCTGAAACCGTATTTGAAGAATTAACCACGGGATCCGAAATACGTCCTTCATAGAAACAACATTGGATCAGATCTATTGCGCTCATTTTTCTGATCCTTATTCTTTTACTGTTATGGTACTATAAAAAACGGATCAAGATTTTATAATTTATTCCACTCCTAGGAATCCAGCACCATTACAAACAGCGGAACAAGTCCTTTCAAAAATCCGAGCCACAGCCAGAGTAAAAAATTCCCCATAGCGCAATAACTACGGAGTTTTATCTTTTTTTAAAGAGATTTCGATAGCGCCACAGTAGAAAAAGTGAAATGAAAGCAAGAAAAGCCTCAAAAGTATATAGCCATTCAATAGAAACAAAATGACTACCAAAACCAACCAATAAATAGATCAATAAAATGATAATGCAGCTTATACTATTAAATACTGATTGCAAACGTGCTTGAAAACGAAATTCCGTCAGGTGCTGCGCCTTTGTAACCATTAATGGCCAGACAGCCAAGCACACCCCGATAAAAAGGTACAAAATTTCCGCTCCTAAAATTGAATGATTTAAACCAAACCAACTAAAGAAAATACCTAACGCTAAACAAAGCACTAATAGGGTCGGAATAAATCCCAATCGTTCAGCTACCCACGGCAAAAAAATTCCACCAATCACAACGCCGACTGATAACGATGCATCAATTTGACCAAATTTGGCTACCGTGGCATGTAATATATTCTTAACAAAAGGCGCTAATAAAACGCCTGCTGTCATAAACGACACCAATACCAGTAATTGCACGGAATAAATAACAATTAATTTTGGATTAATACGAAGATAGACTAGAACAGCTGTAAAATCATCAATGATAAATCGATAACTCGTTTTCTTTTTACGAATCTTTTGTAAATGAGGCCGCACGCGAATTACGGCCAATGTAGAAAAAATAAAAATAATTCCCGTCATTAAAATAGTGGTTGGCGCTGACAGCCAAGAGATAAAAGTGCCAGCCAGTCCCATGCCGGCCACATTGCCAATCTCATAAGCGATATCTATCGTTGAATTGCTGTACAACAAATCTTCCGAAATCACAATCTCTCGAATTAACGCAATGGTAGCGGGAAAATAGACAGCGAACCCTATGCCTAACAAAGCCATCAAAATATAGATCAAATGTGCCGATAAAGAATGGTAGAAATAGCAACCGAATAGAATCAAAACAAAGCCGCGAATGGCATTCCCGCCGATGATTAGCCATTTGCGTGAATAACGATCAGCAACTACCCCCACCAGCGGACCTAGAAAAACGGTCGGCACCCAAAAACACAACATCGCTACAGAAACGGCGGCCAACGAATCATCAACTTCTAAAATTAACCAACTCAACGTCACGTAGCTCAGTCCTGAACCCAACGTGGCCAAGAGACAGCTTGTCACATACCGTCGAAAAGAGGGCTGCGCTAGTAATTGTAATCGTTTGCTGCTATACGACATGAAAAATACCAACTAAAAGAAAGAGAAGGCGACCTTTGTATCATAAATTGCCATTTTTGTCATTCATGACACCAAAGACGATAAAAACTTACCTCAATTGACATCAATACAGCGATCAAGTAGCGCATCTCCATTAAGGACATATCAACATGCAAAAGCCCGCTGTAGTAAAGGAGCCCCTGCTTGATATGGTGAAGCGGTGGAGAGCATGATTAATTGTTGGTTTTATTATGCTCGCACTTGCTTTTATTAGCCTTTTTATTATGGAAATCCAACGCACCGCGTTTAGATCTTCACTTGCATCATGTCCGCCATAGATGCTGTTCTTTGCGTTTGGTTAGTATGGTATCTCAAGCGCCAAAGTACTCCTTTCCTCGCCAATAGTTGGCATATTACCCTTCATTTGATCAGTTTAATCGCTGCCATTTATTTAATTTCTGTCTTTATTAAACGCGGAATTGTAAGTCATCAAGAAGCGGGGCTTTTTACCTTGCTGGTGCTTTCCTTAACATTGTATTTAGCTGGCATTTATACAGATAATTATTTTCTTACTAATAGAGGTGACCTTGGGGATTTTAACAACGGGGTCATTTTAGTAAAAGCTTATGTATAGTTGACTACGGTTCCGATCATACTATTGACGGCCCTGATTATCTTTTTCATCGTGAGTCGCGATCGAAAAAAACTGGATAATGAAATCTAATGAAAAGCCTTTCCAACTTGAAATTTTCTTAAGTTTATTTTTCTCACCACTTTTTTCTGTAGAAAAACAAAACCATTAAACGAATATTAATACTATTCTGCGGTTCATTAAATCCAAAGCTAACTTGGGTTTATTGTTAGTGATGTCAAACAGGTCGAGTTATTTTTAGCGAACGCTCACAATTTTTGTTTTCGCCGTCAATCACACAAAAATTATTTACGGCCGTAGTGATATTGTATTATCTCGGCCCGGATTATCAATTCACAACCACACTTCTCGACAACGGCACCATTAAAGGACAAACTTTACAAGGAAATTTAACGCTCAAATTCTCTGGCGATCCTGTGTTACTAGTTTTTTTACCGACATTAACTGACGACAGAAGATTTAAATCGACTGATTGAAAAATTAAAAGAACTGGACATTCATCGCATTAGTGGCAATGTCTATATCTATAAATACCGATTATAACGATGTTCCTTATCCGCCGGGTTGGATGTGGGATGATTTAAGCTATGGTTATGCCGATCCGGTGAGTGCCATTGTTATTAACCGCAATAAATTTTTATTGCATATTTTGCCGGCCAAAGAAGGCGATGACCAGTCAACGCTATCGCCTATTCTCCCAGCGGGCGTGGCTCATTTTTCTAATCGCGTAAGAACAACTACCCATCAAATTAAACAGTTCCCGTTGACTGTTTACAGTGATAATCGCAATAACTATCAATTGGAAGGCTGCATTAACCGCGCCTGGGGACAGCAACGACGCACACTAGCCATCCGAAACCCGGTCATCTACGCCAACATGCTACTCAAACAGGCGCTCGTTGATAATGTTATTGAATACCAAGATCCAATTCTCTTAGCGGGTTCTAGTCCTAATGATGTCGTACTAGCGAAGCAAAAATCGCCACCGATTCGCAATATGTTAAAAGAAATGTTGAAGAATTCTGACAATTTAACGACGGATTCATTACTAAAAAAATGGGGGAACGATTTTATAAAAAACCCGGTACTTGGCAAAACGGACTGCGCGCATTAAAAAAATATTAGAGCCCACCGGTATTGATTTCAAAAATAATTTAATTAATGATGGTACAGGACTTTCGCGTTATAATCTCGTTAGTCCGGATCAAATGGCAAAATTACTGTGTTTTGCTTACAATCAAAAATTAGCGGGTTATTTGCGAACTCGTTAGAATAATGTATTATCCTTTGCGATCATGATTAATGGTTTCGTTTGCGAAACCCATGTCTATAATTATTTAGAAGATCGTCTATGCGAATTTCTGGTAAAATTTTCTGAGCGAAAACATGGATAAATACGCTGTCATCGGCAACCCTGTTGAACACAGTTTATCACCTGTTATTTTTAAAGCGTTTGAAAATCAAACGAATCAATCCTTCCATTATTTAAAAATAACGGACGTCAGGTTAATAAATAAATAAAAAGCGCTGGTGAATTGATTTTCTGCTGCCGTAAAAATTCCACGACGAAGGAGGGAAAGGCGCTAATATTACTTTTCCTTTCAAAAAAAAGCATACCAATTAGCTGATAAACGTAGTCAAGAAGAAAATGAAGCCCACGCGGCGAGCGCTTTGCAATTTCGAAGCCGATACTTATTTATGCTATGAATTATGATGGACTGGGGTTAGTGCAGGATCTCACTCGCAATCACAATATCACACTGACTCAAAAGTCCATTTTAATTGTCGGCGCAGGCGGGGCAACGCGCGGTATTTTAGGGCCGCTACTAAATGCAGCATCGGAAAAAATAGTTATCGTCAATCGTACGCCTTCTAAAGCACATGCATTAGCGAAAACTTTTCATTTTCGCGGTGAAATTCAAGGCGGCAGGTTCGATGAATTAGAACCTATCCGATATGACGTCATTATTCATGCGACTAGTTAAGGCATCAAGGAAAATTTCCTCCGCTTCCCGATGGTCTCGTTGGCCCGCAGAGTTGTTGCTATGATCTTTCTTATGGCAAAAGTGCTTCACCCTTTCTGCAATGGGAAAAAGATCAAGGCGTAAAATATAATTTTGATGTCCTTGGTATGCTGGTAGAACACAACGCTGCAGTTTTTTATTTATGGCTCGGCATTTATCCTGATACTAATCCTGTTATTGAAATTCTTCAAGCT